>JBPCRG010000578.1:0-3891 GCA_050997095.1 Thermomicrobiales bacterium
TTGAAATCTGTCATTCTCTCTCCCCTTTTTCCTTTGGTTCCGCCATCGACATCGCCGTCGGGACCGACGGCAGCCTCCGCCTAAGGGGGCTGTCCTCTTCCGGACTCCGCAGCAAAAGTGCGGAGTCCATTATCTCATTCAGAACTCCGGAACTCCACGTCGGGAACGAGTTGTCGAGCTTCGCCCGACGGGAGGGCACGGGACCCTCCCCTACGACGAGGGGCGTCTTCTCTCCGCCTCGCCTCAGGCGTCCAGCCTCGCCAGGGCCTCGGCGGCCCAATCCATGCCCGCCTGGGTGTTGGGGTCGAGCATCAGCTGAACGTGGCTGATGCCCGCCTGCGCGTACGAGGCGAGGTGGTCGGCCAGTTCGCCGGGCGTGCGCACCTTCAGCCCCGCCTTCGCCTCGCTGGGTCGGCCGGTCGCGGTGGGCTCGTCGACGAGCAGGCAGACCGTCCGCTCCACGGTCGCTGGGTCGCGTCCGGCCGCCGTCATCGCGGCGTCGACCTTTTCGCGGTCGCTCGCCAACTCGTCGAGCGACTGCCGGGCCCAGGCGTTCCAGATGTCGCCGTACTTGGCGAGCAGGCCGAGCATCCGCGGGGCCGACGAACCGATCGTGATCGGCGGGCCGCCCGGCCGCGGCCCGCGCGGGCGCAGCTCGCAGTTCTCGGCCGTGTAGTACTGGCCCTTGAAGTCGATCGAGCCGTGCCGCAGGAGCCCGTGGATGATCGTCAGCGCCTCCTCGAAGCGGCCGACCCGGTGGTCGAAGGGGTAGCCGAACGCGGTGTACTCCGGCTCGTTCCATCCGGCGCCGAGGCCGAGGACCAGCCGCCCGCCGCTGATCTCGTCCACCGTCTCGGCGATCTTCGCCTGCAGCGCCGGGTTGCGGTACGAGGTGCAGGCGACCAGCGGACCGATCTCGACCGTCGTCGTCACCGCCGCCAGCGCGGCCAGGTTCGACCAGCACTCCCACGGCCCTTGGTGCGGGATCCCTTCGAAGCGGTAGATCAGGTGGTCCGCGACCCACAGGGAATCGAAGCCGTACGCCTCCGCCGCATTCGCCAGCGATGCCAGATCGGCCCAGCGCGCGGTCGCGCCGCCCATCTCCCGCTCGGTGTCGGGCAGGATCAGCCCGACCTTCAGCGGCCGCTTCCGGGTCGTCGGCGCGGCTGGAACGGAATCCGGTTGCGTGATCGTCACGGTTGCCTTCCGATCATGAATCGCTCCCTGCGGCGCACGGAGCCCCTGAGACGCGATTCCGGGATCATATCAGCCGACGGTCCTCGCTTCGCGCGAAGCGATCCCTGGACTCCGCGACCCCGCCCGCGGCCTCCGCTCGGAATGTCGGAGGGGGCGCGAAACGACGCGCTTGAGATGCCGGCTGGCGTTGCAGGTGGCACGTCGCGCGTGCCTCTCGGAATGGCGGCATAGAACTCGCGCGCCCCGCATGTCATTCTGACGCGGGAAGAATCTCGTCGGCGTCCGCCGAATCGGGCGCCCCCCGGTGGACGAACAGAGGACAAGATGGCAGCGATGGATCCAGACACGGCGCAGCGGCCCATCGGCGTCATCGTGGCGATGGAGGCGGAGCTGGTCCATCTCCTGCGGCTGGCCGATTCGGTCGAGGAGCGGAGCGACGGCATCTGGCGCTTCCGGTCGCTCTCGATCGGCGGCCGGCGCGCGGTCGCGCTCTGCTGCGGGATGGGGACCGTCAACGCCGCCGCCGGGACGGAACGGCTGATCGCCGCGCACGACCCCAGCGTCATCCTGAACTTCGGCTGCTCCGGCGCGCACCGCCGCGAGATCATGCCGGGCGACGTCATGATCGCCGACCGGGTCGTGCTGCACAGCGCGATGCGGGTCCTCGCCGACGGGTCGGAGCGGCACACGGGCTCCGGCTATGAGGTCGCGGGCGAGCAGATGAACCGCGCCGACCTCCCCGCCGATCCGACCCTGCTCGCCACGGCCACGCGTCTGGCGAGCTCCTTTCCCTTCAAACCCTGGCCGATCGCGGCGGGATGGCCGGGCGGCGCGCCGCACCGCGCCCCGGTCGCGCACGTCGGGGCGGTCGCCTCGGCCGACATCTGGACGCAGTGGACCGCGCGGCTCGACGTGCTGCACGCGCGCCACGGCTCGCTCTGCGAGGACATGGAGGCTGCCGCGATCGCGCAGATCGCCGCCCGCCACGGCACGCCATTCCTAAGCGTCAAGGACATCTCGAACAACGAGTACCTCAAGGAAAGCGATCTCGCCGGATTCGCCGATTTCCCAGTCGCGGAGATCGGCAAACGCGCGGCGGCGCTGATCCACGCGGTGATCCTCCACCTCGACGCCCCGTCCTGACGGCGGCACCCCCGTGCGGGATTCGGCGATCCCGCACGGGGGCGCTCCTCTGCAGACTCCGCGCGAACGTCGTCCAAGTCTGATAGCATGGCGTTCGATCGACCTTCATCGTCATCTGGACACACGATCTGCCGCGAGGTCGTCGCGAGGCCCGCCGTGTCTCCTTCCCTGCAACTCGATCCCCCGCAGACGCGCCCGGCGCGCTGGCTCGTCGGACGGACGCGCGAGCGGGTGCTGCTCCACGAGGAGTTCGCCGCGACCGCGGCCGGCCACGGCCGACTCGTGCTGCTCGGCGGCGAGGCGGGGATGGGCAAGACGACCCTCGCCCGCGATCTCGCCCAGGACGCCGCCCGCCGCGACGCGATCGTCCTCACCGGGCACTGCTACGATCTGACCACGACCTCTCCGTACGGTCCGTGGCTCGATTTCGCCTCCGCCTACTCCGCCTATTCCGCCCATCGGGTGAACGACGGACTGCCCGCCCTCCCCTCCGCCTTCATCGATGGCAAGCTGGAAGGCATCGCGAACCAGTCCGCGCTGTTCGGCGAAGTCCTGCGCTTCTTCCGGGCGCTGGCGACGATTCGTCCGACGTTGGTGATTCTCGAGGATCTCCACTGGTCGGACTCGACGAGTCTGGAGCTGCTCCGCTATCTGACCGGAAAGATCTCGTCCCAGCGCATGCTGCTGCTCGTCACCTACCGCATCGACGAGCTGACGCGGCAGCATCCCTTCTACCAGCAGCTTCCCTCTCTGATCCGGGCCGGAACGGGTCTCCGCCTCGATCTCCACCGTCTGGAACCCGACGATCTGCGGGCGCTGACGCGCCTACGGGCAGCTCGAGCCCGCGGACGAAAACCGGCTCGTCGATTATCTCGCCGCGCATTCCGACGGCAATCCGTTCTTCGCGACCGAACTGCTGCGCGCGCTCGGCGAGCAAGGGGTCCTCCGCCGCGACCACGACCGGTGGCTGCTCGGCTCAATCGACCGCGTCGTCGTCCCGTCCCTGCTCACCCAGGTCATCGACAGCCGGATCGGGCGCATGGGCGAGGCGACGCGCAAGCCGCTGGCGATGGCCGCCGTGATCGGGCAGGACGTGCCGCTTGCCCTGTGGGCCGAGGTCGCGGCGCTCGACGAGGACGCCTTGCTGACGATCGTCGAGGCGGCGATCGAGGCGAACGTGCTCGACGCCGAGCGGGACGGTCTGAGCGTCCGCTTCGTCCATGCCCTGATCCGGGAAGTGCTTTACGAGAGCGTCTCTCCGCCCCGACGGCGAACCTGGCACCGCCTGGCGGGAGAGGCGGTCGCGGCGCGCCCGCACCCGGATCCCGACGCCGTCGCCTATCACTTTCAGCAGGCGGGGGACCCCCGCGCCCCGGAATGGCTGACGAGGGCGGGCGAGCGCGCCCAACGCGCCTATGCCTGGGCGACCGCGATCGAACGCTTCGCGGCGGGGTTGGCGCTGCTCGACGCCCAGAACGCTGACCGGAAGCAACGGGCATGGTTGCTTCTCCGGCTCGGTCTGCTTCTGCGCTACACCGTCCAGGTTCGGGC
>JBPCRG010000632.1:0-2590 GCA_050997095.1 Thermomicrobiales bacterium
CGCTTGCGGTGACCGCCGTCGTCATCGTCGTCTTCGGGGCGGTGATCGGCACGATCTCCGGCTCCGTCGCGGCGCGCCAGCTGACCGTCCGCCTCGACCGCGTCTCCGACGCCGCCTCGGCCTGGGGCGCCGGCGATTTCTCGGCCGCGGTCGCCGACCGGTCGGAGGACGAGCTCGGCCAGCTCGGGCGGCGGCTGAACCGGATGGTCGAGCAGCTCGCCGACCTGATCCGCGCCCGGGAGCAGCTCTCCGTGGTCGACGAGCGGAACCGCCTGGCCCGCGATCTCCACGACAGCGTCAAGCAGCAGGCCTTCGCAGTGAGCATGCATCTCGGCTCGGCGCGGGAGCTGTGGGAGCGCGACCCCGGGACCGCCCGCGAGCGGCTCGACGCCGCCTACGAGATCGCCCGCCAAAGCCAGCAGGAGTTGACGGCGATCATCCAGACGCTGCGCCCGATCGAGCTCGCCGACGCCACGTTCGAGCGGGCCCTGCGCGACCACCTCGCCCAGTGGCAGACGCGGACGGGCATCGTCGTCGACGCCCAGATCGCCGCGGACGCCCCGCTTCCCCACCCGGTCGAGGACGCGCTCTTCCGCGTCGCCCAGGAGGCGCTCACCAACGTCGCCCGCCAGAGCCGCGCGTCGCGCGTCCGCGTCGGCTTTGCGCGAGGCGGGGACTCGGCCATGCTGGAGATCGCGGACGACGGGACGGGCTTCGAGGTCCGGCGCACCCGTCCGGGGATGGGCATGCAGTCGATGCGGGAGCGGATGGAGTCGCTCGGCGGCACCTTCGCCCTCGGCAGCGACGCGGGCGGCACCCGGATCGACGTCCGCCTTCCCCTCAAGGAAACGGGGGGCATGTAGATGGAGGCGGCGATCACGGTCCTGCTCGTCGACGATCACGCGCTGGTGCGGGCGGGCGTCCGCGCCTACCTTGAGACCCAGGCGGACATCGAGATCGTCGGCGAGGCCGCGACGGGCCGGGAGGCGGTCGATCTGGCCGCGCGCCACGTCCCCGACGTCGTGCTGATGGATCTCGTGATGCCGGGGATGGACGGCGTCGAGGCGACCCACCGGATCAGGGCCGCCAGCCCCCGCACCCAGGTCGTCGTCCTCACCTCGTTCCACGAGGACGCCAGCATCTTCCCCGCGATCCGGGCGGGCGCGCTCTCCTATCTGCTCAAGGATGTCGGCCCGGAGGAGGTCGCCGGGGCCGTGCGGCGCGCGGCGCGGGGCGAGGCGGTGGTCCATCCCCGGGTGGCCGCCCGGCTGATGGAGTCGGTCCGGTGCGCGCACGACCACGGCGCGAATCCGTATGTCGACCTGACCGAGCGCGAGCGGGAGGTGCTCCGCCTGATCGCGCAGGGGATGTCCAACACCTAGATCGCCGGGGAGCTCGGCATCGGCGAAAAGACCGTCCAGGGCCACGTCAGCAACGTCCTGGGCAAACTTTACCTCCAGGACCGGACCCAAGCCGCCGTCTACGCCTGGCGCGAGGGCTTCGTCCGCCGCGACCCGGTGACGTAGGGCCCGACCTCTCGACAACGCCACGCCCCCCGGCGATCATCGGGGGAGGGAAAGACGGTCCGCCGCCACCGCGACGGTCCTGGAGATGAGCGGTAGGGAAATCGTCGCGGCGCGATCGATTGGTCATACGCCGCGGGCTGCGGCGGAACACCATGCGTGAATGGAGATTGCCATGACGGACGAGGCCGCAGTCGCCGATGTCGATGATGTGATCGACCGCCTTGCCGCAATCGCCGCGGGCTCGCCGTTGTCGCGCCTGCGCGGGGAGCGCCCGGACGCCGCCCGCTTCTCGCAGCGATGCTTCGAGGCGCTGCTGGAGCCCGACGACCCCGCCGGGATGAGTCGGGAGGAGCGCGAAACGGTCGCGCTGCGGGTCGCGCTCCTCTCCGCCAGCGTCGAACTGGCGGCGTTCCACCGGGGCCGCCTGCGGGCGCTCGGCGTCCCGGACGAGCGCGTCGCCGCAGTCGCGTCGTTTCCCGCCGCGCCCGCCGCGGAACTCGTGTCCGCGCGGCTTGCGTCGATGCTTCGGCAGACCGACCGCGTGACGGTCGAGCCGGGATCGGCCGAGGCGGCGCACATCGCCGATCTCGCGGCGAACGGGCTGGAACCGCGCGACATCGTCACCCTCGGCCAGCTGATCGGCTTCTTGAGCTATCAGGTCCGCGTCCTGGCCGGTCTGCGGGCGTTGGGAGGGATCGCATGACCACCCCGGAGCGGCTGCCCTTCACCTTCGACGTCGTCTTCTGGAAACCTTGGGTCGAAACCGTCGACGAACTCGGGGCCGACCCGGAGCAGACGGCGCTGCTCGCCGAGGTCGTCTCCTCCCCCCGCGGCCGGAATTATTACGCGCTGCTCGCGCACGACGCCCCGGCGCTGCGCGAGCGCACGTCGCTCTTCAACACCATCATGCACGACGAGCTTGGCGTGCCGCGCGCGGATCGGGAGCTGGCGGCGGTCGCCGCCTCGCGCGTCAACGGCTGCATCTATTGCGCCTCCGTGCACGCGCGCCGCTTCGCCCAGTTCACGAAGGAGCGCGCCACCGTCCAGCGCCTGCTCGACGAGGG
>JBPCRG010000059.1:0-3140 GCA_050997095.1 Thermomicrobiales bacterium
GATCGGTGTCGTCGAGGATCGCGCGGCGCATCCCGATGAGGATGTCGGCCCGCCCGATCTCGTCGGCCCCGATGCCGGTCGGCAGGTCGCGGTGCGGGTTCTCACAGACGACCGGCGGGTCGGTCTCGACGTAGGCGCGCACCAGGGTGGGGACGCCGTCCGTCTCGTCGACCTCCTGGCGGATCGGGAAGACCTGGCGTTCGCCGTCGCGCACAAGGACGAGGTCGGCGCCGATGAGCGCCCCCGTTGTCCCGATGATGTCCCAGTAGTTGCGATAGTGCGGGTGGAGCGGATACTGGTAGACGCAGATCGCCCCGTTGGCGAACTCGATCAGCCCGTGTTCGTAGGGGCCGCTGACATGGGCACGCCCGAAGCGATCCCGGTACGGCGGGATGGGGGTATCGCGCGTGTAGCCGCGCACGCGCACCGGATCGCTGCCGATGAGGGTGCGCGCGATACTGGTGCCGTGGTACGACCCCGAGTAGTACCAGAGGTGTGCCTGCGTCACCTCGCCGATCAACCCGGCCTCGATGATCCGCTTCTTCAGGCGCTCGTTCGGCCAGCGCCAGACATTCTCGGCGACCTCCAGCTTGATCCCATGGTGCCGCGCGGAAGCGATCATCGCCTCCGCCAGCGGCAGCGTCGTGGCGATCGGCGTCTCGGAGATGACGTGGACCCCGTGCCGCCCGGCCAGTTCCACGGCGGCGTGGTGGCTATCGGGCGGCGTGATGACGTACAGCAGGGCCGGCTTCGCCTCCGCGAGCATCCGCTCCAGGTCGGTGAAGCCGGGGACGCCGAGGCGGGTGCCGACTTCCGCCGCGACGGCGGCATCCGCGTCGCAGACCGCGACGAGGCGGCAGAGCGTCGTGAGACGACCGATCGTGGCCAGATGGTCCTGCGCGCGGGTGCCCGTACCGAGGACCGCGACATCCAATATCGTCACGCTGCGCCCCCCTCCGTCCCCGCTACCTCGGCGATGACCCCTTCGAGATAGGTCCGCCCGCGTGCCAGGGCCTCGTCGGTCTCCTCGGGCGAATTGAGGCCATCGATGCGCTCGATCAGGCACGGGCCGTCGAACCCGCCCGCGAGCAGCGTGCGGAAGAGCGCGGTGTGGTCGATCTCCCCGTCGCCCGGCACCGGGAAGTCCACCACCGCCCGCCCGCCCCGGTGATCCTTGATGCAGACCGCGCGCACAAGGTCCACCACCCCAGGGAGATCGGGCTCCGGCCGCACCCCCTCGTAGTAGGCGATGTTGCCGGGGTCGTAGCAGACCCGCACGGCGCGCGAGCCGAGCCGCTCCACCAGCAGCGCCAGGTCCACGCCGGTGCCGGCGATCCCGCCGTGCGGCTCGAGCAGGATCGTGACGCCGCGCCGCTCGGCCCGGCGCACCGCAGGCGCGATCATCCGCAGCCAACCCTCGACGCGGGTGAACCAAACCATCTCGCTCGGGTGCTCATCGGCGGGCCGTTCGCCCGGGAACTTCGGCGCGGGCGAGATCGGGATGACCAGCAAATACGGTATCCCGAGTTCGGCGACCCTGTCCACGTCGTCGCGCAGGCGCTCCGCCGGATCCCCCGCGCCGCGACTGGCGAACATCAGCGCGGGGGTCAGCCCGTGCCGCTCGATCCGCGCGCGAAAGGTGGCGTAATCGCTCGTGGTCGCCCGCTCGGGGTAGAAGGGACCATCCATCAGCGGCCGGACGATGCCAACCTGGCTAAAGCCCGCCCCGGCGATCCCTTCCAAGGCCCGGTCGAGCGTCCAACGCGCGTAGGGGATCGTCATCGCCCCGAGCTGAAAACGGTCGGCGCTGGCATTCGACACGGCATCCTCCTCTTTCTGCCATCGGACCGGTGTTGCCCATCGACGGCCTCAGTCGGCCAGCGGCAGCCGGACCGGCATCCCGCCCGCGCCGCTGGAACGATCGACGGCGAAGCACGCCTCGTGGGTATTCATCGTATTCCGCAGACTCGCGTGCGACTCGACGCCGGTGCGGACACAATCGATGAAATGATCGATCTCGGCGGGGAACGGGTGGTGCGACACCGCGCCGCTATTCGGCAGGACCGTCGGGAAGGTCGCCCAGCCGAGCGTGCCGGGCATTTTGCGACTGTAGAAACGGTCGTCGCGTAGCGCCCCATCGGTCCCGAGCAGGTCGATGTTGAACTGGTACGGCATCCACTGCTCGGTGCAGGCCGAGACCTTGCCCGCCATCCCGTTGGCGAAGCGGACGAGCGCGACCTGATTGACCGGCCCGGCAGCCCGCGCGAGACCGGTGAAGTCGAGCGCCATGACCTCGACGATGTCGCTCCCCATCAGATAGCGGGCGAGGTCCATCGCGTGGCAGCCGGCGCTGGCCATCGCGCTGACCGTCCCGCGCCCGAGCCGGCCTTTGGCGCCGGGATAGCCGCCCTGCTCGGCATTGTGCCAGTAATCGGTCTGCACGTAGAGCGGACGCCCGAACGCGCCATCGTCCAGCAGCGCCTTGGCGGTCGTGACGAGCGGGTTCCAGCGGAGGACGAAGCTCACGGTTGTCTGCACCCCGGCGGCGGTAACGGCGGCATCCAGCGCCCGCAACGCATCCGGAGTGGGCGCGACCGGCTTCTCGATCAGGATGTGCTTGCCCGCCTCGGCGGCGGCGATCGCCTCGAGCGCGTGGCGTGCGTGGGGGGTGCAGATCGACAGGGCGTCCAGGCCCGGATGGGCCAGCAACGCCGCGAAGTCGTCGTAATGGCCGACACGGTCGGGGTCCAGCCCGAGCTGGCGCACCTTGGCGGCGGCACGCTCTTTGGTGCTGCCACCGAGCGCCACGACCTCGCAATGCGGATTCGCAAGATACGCTTTTAAATGCTCCGTCCCGACATTCCCCGCGCCCTGCACGGCGACACCGATCCGACCATCCCGTCCCATCCCGCTCACCTCCCCATCCTTCGTCCCGGTGGTTCGGGCATCATAGCACCGCGCCGTGCGCGGTCAAGGCCCGCCGCAGCCACTCACCCGCCGCCGTGCAACGCCGCGTTGATCCAATCCAGCGCATCGAGGCGCATGAAGCCGTAATGGTAGAAATCAGCCCAGGCGACCCCGCCCTCGCGCAATATGTCCATCTTCGCCCGGAGGTTCGCCGGGCCGTCACAGTCGGGGGG
>JBPCRG010000092.1:0-3247 GCA_050997095.1 Thermomicrobiales bacterium
ATCTCGGTCGGGTCGAGCACGTTGCCCTTCGTCTTGCTCATCTTCGCGCCTTCGGCATCCCGCACGGTGCCATGGAGGTAGACCGTATGGAACGGAAGCTCGCCCATCATCTCGATCCCGAAGAAGACCATCCGCGAGACCCAGAAGAACAGGATCTCGTAGCCCGTCTCCATCACCGAGGTGGGGTAGAAGCGCTTCAGATCCTCCGTCTGCTCCGGCCAACCCATCGTCGAGAAGGGCCAGAGTCCGGAGCTGAACCACGTGTCGAGCACATCCGGGTCCTGCTCGACCGGTCCTCCGCACCGGGGACACGCCGCGAGCGACTCGGCGTCCTCGACGACGATCTCGGCGGCGCAATCCAGGCAGTGCCAAACCGGAATCCGGTGCCCCCACCAGAGCTGCCGGGAGATGCACCAATCGTGGATGTTCTCCAGCCAGTTGAGGTAGACGGATTTGAACCGGTCCGGCACGAACGTCAGGCTTCCGTCGTGGACCGCCGCGATCGCGGGCCCGACCAGCGGCTCCATCTTGACGAACCACTGCTTGCTGACCATCGGCTGGACCACGGTGTCGCACCGCTGGAAGTGCCCGACCGAGTGGACATGCGGCTCCGTCTTGACCAGGACGCCGTCGGGGGCGAGCCGGGCGACGACCGCCGCCCTCGCCTCGGCGATCGGCATCCCCGCGAACTGACCGGCCTCGCCGTTCATCGTGCCGTCGAGGCCGATCACGGTCACGAACGGCAGTCCGTGCCGCCGCCCGATCTCGAAATCGTTGGGATCGTGCGCCGGGGTCACTTTGACTGCCCCCGATCCGAACGACGGGTCCACCGCCTCGTCCGCGACGATGGAGATCACCCGGTCCACGATCGGCAGCCGCACATGCCTGCCGACGAGTCCGCGATACCGCTCGTCGTCCGGATGCACCGCGATCCCGGTGTCGCCGAGCATCGTCTCCGGCCGCGTGGTCGCGACCACAATCCGGTCGCCGCTCGCTTCGACTTGGTAGGCCAGGTGCCAGAGCTGCCCGTTGACCTCCCGGTGCACGACCTCAAGATCGGAGAGCGCGGTCATGCAGCGTGGACACCAGGAGATGAGGCGCTCGCCCCGGTAGATCAAGCCCTTGTCGTACAGATGCTTGAAGGTGCGGCGGACGGCCCGCGACGGCCCCGGGTCCATCGTGAACGCGAACCTGGACCAGTCGCACGAGGCTCCCAGTATTCGCATCTGTTCGCGGATCCGGCCGCGATACCGGTCCATGAACTCCCAGACGCGCTCCAGAAAGAGCGCGCGCCCGAGGTCGTGGCGGGTCAGACCCTCGGTCGCCAACTGCTTCTCGACGACCCACTGCCCGGCGATCCCCGCATGGTCGGCCCCCGGCAGCCACAATGCGGGGTCGCCCGCCATCCGCCGCCACCGGATCATCACGTCCTGGATCGTGACGAACAGCGCGTGCCCGATGTGCAGCTCTCCCGTCACGTTCGGAGGCGGCATGATCACGACGAACGGTCGCCGGTCGGTCCGGTCGTTCGGGCGGAACAGCCCGGCCGCGTCCCAGTGCTCGTAGAGCCCCTGCTCCACCGCGGAGGGGCTGTACGCCGCCCCCAGTGCATTTCGGGGCGTGTCGCCAATATCAGCCATCGTTGTCGCCCATCTTCACCGGGTCGGCGCGTTTCCGCCCCTCACGTCCCGCGTCGACGTCCGTCGCCGCGCCTATGTCGCTCTCGTCTCCCGACGCTCCGGCAACTGTTTCGGCATGGTCATCCAAAACAATCCGCTCGATTAGTCGCAGCGCAAGGGTGTCGGTCGATCACACGGCATTGTCGGGATCCGGCCCCTGCGATGTCAACGTAGCGAGAGGTCGCGGACCCTAGTCCGCCGCCGCCTGCCGTGCCACAATACTTGTCGAATTATCGCCCGCCGGCTCGGGCGTCGTGGTAAGCTAGCAAAATCAGATCGTATGTTCGCCATCGCCGACGCCGGTCACTGACCCGGTGACAGGACCGCCGAATGCCCCCAATCAACGACCGGATCAGCGTCCGCGGCGCCCGCGAGCACAACCTGAAGAACGTCGACATCGACATCCCCCGCAACAAGCTCGTCGTCTTCACCGGGCTGTCGGGTTCGGGGAAATCGTCGCTCGCCTTTGACACCATCTTCGCCGAGGGTCAGCGCCGCTACGTCGAATCGCTCTCCGCCTACGCCCGGCAGTTCCTCGGCCAGATGGAGAAGCCGGACGTCGATCACATCGAAGGGCTTTCCCCGGCGATCTCGATCGACCAGAAGGGCACGAGCCGCAATCCGCGCTCGACGGTCGGCACCGTCACCGAGATCTACGACTACCTCCGGCTGCTCTACGCCCGCGTCGGCCGGCCCCACTGTCCCAAATGCGGCCGGCCGATCACCCAGCAGTCCGTCCCGCAGATGGCCGAGCAACTGCTGGCGCTGCCGAACGAGACCCGGCTGCTGATCCTCGCCCCGGTGATCCGCGACCGCAAAGGCGAACACCAGAGCGTGCTCGACGAGATCCGGCGGCAGGGATTCGTGCGCGTCCGCGTCGACGGCGTCACCCGCGACATCGACGACCAGTTCGAACTCACGAAAACCAAGAAGCACACGATCGAGGTCGTCGTCGACCGCTTGGTGGTCCGCCACGAGGAGGGAGCCGATCGGACCGATCATCCGGACCGCGTCCGCATCATCGATTCGCTCGAGGTCGCGCTGCGGATCGCGGGCGGGAGCGCGATCGCCCAGATCGGCGACGGCGAGGCGATCGCCTTCTCCGAGAAGTTCGCCTGCCCGTCGTGCGGCCTCAGCTTCGGCGAGCTCGAACCGCGCAACTTCTCGTTCAACTCCCCCCACGGCGCCTGCCCCGACTGCACCGGGCTCGGCAGCAAACTCGAGTTCGACCCCGACCTGATCATCCCGAACAAGAACCTCAGCTTCGCCGCCGGCGCGATCGTGCCCTGGCTGAAAAGCACCGGCGAGGGGTCCGCATGGTACGTGGCGCTCGTCCAGGCGCTCTCGGAGTCGCTCGACTTCTCGATGAAGGCGTCCGTCCGCGATCTCGGCCCCGAAGTCGTGCAGACCGTACTCTACGGCCGGCGCGGTCTGAACGTGACGGTGCGCTACAAAGCCGCGAGCGGCCGTGCCCGGTCGTACGATGTGCCCTACGAAGGCGTCGTGCCCAACCTCCAGCGCCGGTACGACGGCAGCTCCTCCGACTACGTGAAGGAGGAGATCGGGCG
>JBPCRG010000176.1:0-2973 GCA_050997095.1 Thermomicrobiales bacterium
CTCCAATCTCATGCAGGCCGCGGTGGCTGCGGCGATCATCCGGCTTGCGGATCACGCGGGCTTCGATCTCGGCAATGCGGGCTACTTTCTGTGCTGGTATCTTTTCGTCAACGTGCTGCTCGCCTCCTTCAACATGATCCCGATTCCCCCGCTCGACGGGCACAAGATCCTGGTCGGGATCCTGCCGAATTTCTGGTACCCCGTGTTGGCCCCGCTCGAGCGGTACGGGTTCGCGATCATCTTCGTGCTCTTCTTCGCGACGAGCTGGCTGCGCCTGCCGTCGATCACCACCGAGATGATTTCTCCGATCCGGACTCTGCTCCTGCGCGTGCTCCTCTAGCGCGGGTCGATGGCCGCGACCGTTGAATCGATCGTGGAAGCCGTCGGCCACCGCCTTCGCCAAGGTCTCCGCGGCTTGCGTCCCGCCCCGATTCCTTCCGGGGGCGACGATCTTCTCCGTTCTCTGCTCAGCCCGCGTCAACGCGCCGCGTTCCTCGGGCTTCCCCGCTTCGACCAGGCGCAACTCTGCGACGTCGCCCTCCGCCTTACGGTTCACGGTGTTTCGGACCGCGACACGCTGACCGCGGCCATCCTCCACGATATCGGCAAAGCGGACGCGCGGGGCCGCGTGCGTCTCGCGGACCGCACGACGCGTGTGCTCCTGCGCGCCGCCGCCCCGGCGCTGCTGCGCCGCCTGGCGGTCATTCCCGGGCCCCGATGGCTCCATGGCCTGGCCCTGTGCGTCCACCATCCACGCCTCAGAGCCGATCTCGCGCGGGAGCTTGGATGCACGGAACGGACCTGCTGGCTGATTCGCCACCATGAGGACGACCCGGCTCCCGACGATCCGGATCTTCGACTCCTGATCGCCGCCGACCGGGGCTCCGGCTTCCAGCCGCAACGATGACAGCGTCCAGCCCGTGGCTGTAGACTGGATCATCGTGGACAACATGTCAGGAGAACTCCCATCGTTGCTGGGTTACCAGTTGCGGCTTCCGTCGTTCGAGGGACCGTTCGACATCCTTCTGCGACTGGTAGAGCGAAGCCAACTCGCGATTACCGACATCTCGCTCGTCTCCGTGACCTCCCAGTTTCTCGCGCATGTCGCGTCGCTCGGGGGCGCGCCGGTCG
Source organism: Thermomicrobiales bacterium (assembly GCA_050997095.1). Classification (GTDB taxonomy): domain Bacteria; phylum Chloroflexota; class Chloroflexia; order Thermomicrobiales; family UBA6265; genus JBPCRG01. The sequence goes on from JBPCRG010000176.1 coordinate 1,132, forward strand.
AGGTCGTGGCCGAGTTCGCGACGGTCGGCTCGCGGCTTGTGCTTCTCAAGTCACGATCGTTGCTACCGCGCCCTCCATCCATCGACGAGGACCCGCCCGCGGGCGATCTCGTGCGGGAGCTGATCGAGTATCGGGCTCTGAAGCGGGCCGCCTTGAGCCTCGCCGACCTGGACGCCGCGGGCCTCGGCGCGTTCGCCCGCGGCACGTCGATCGCGCGGGCTCCCGACGCCCCCCTCGAGCCCAGGCTGGCGATCCATGAGGCCTCCGGTCTCGCCCGCGCGCTCCGGCGTCGTCTGTCAAGCATCCCGTCTCCCAGGTCGCTGCTGAACGTCAAGCCGATCGTCTCCCTGCGTGAGATGGTGGACCGCATCCTCCGGTTGGCGGCTCCCGGTCATCCCATCCAGTTTTCCGACATCGCGCGCCGCTGCGCCGACGCCGGTGAACTGCGGACCGCGTTCCTCGCGACGCTCGTGCTGATCAGGCGCCGGTCGATCGACGCGGAGCAGCCCCATCCGTTCGGGGAGATCGTCCTGCGTCAGTCCCCGGCGCATCGAGAATTCGCGCCCACCGCGGCGGTGGCTAGCACACTGGACGATCGATGAACAGCGATCAAGAACTCTTCGACGAAGACGTCATCGTGCTTCGCCGAGCCCCGGCGGCCCAGGACAAGGTCACGGACGAGCGGCCTCTGGACATCGCGCCCTCCCAGCAGTCGATGCCCCTCCCGATCGACGAGGCCGAGCTCGGCGCGCTTGTCGAAGCCCTGCTGCTGGTGTCACCCGCCGCGACGACGATCGAGGAACTGGCGGTCGGTGCCGGAGTTCCGTCCGAGGCGGTCGAGCTCGCGATCTCGGCGATCGACACCGACCGGACTCGAGGCTGGTTCATCCAGCGCCACGCGGGGAAGCTCCAACTCGCGACGTCGCCCCGCTTCGCGATCCAGGTCCGGCGATTCCTCGGACTCGATCGTGAGGCGAAGCTCTCCGGCGCGGCGCTCGAGACGGTCGCGATCGTCGCGTATCAGCAGCCGGTCACGCGATCGGAGATCGAGGCGGTTCGCGGCGTCGATTGCTCCGGCGTGCTGGCGACGCTCCATCATCGCGGCCTGATCGAACAGGTGGGCCGGATCTCCGCCGCCGGGAACCCGATCCAGTACGGGACGACTCCGGACTTCCTGCTCCATTTCGGTCTTGCCTCGCTCGCCGACCTTCCGCCGCTCGGGACGGTCGACGGCAAAGACGCCCGCTCCGCGCTCGCGTCGGCAGTCGCCGACGCCGCATTCATGCCGGGCGCCGAGTCACCCGAGGTCGACGGCGCGAGCGGATGATCGCGAGCGCGCCTCCATGAACCGATTCCCCGTTCCATCGAGGCGAAACGCCTGCCGGGCCGCAAACGCCGCGGAAGGCGCCCAGGGCTGCTTTTCAGCGTGACTACGGTTGCGCATGCTCAATCCACGACTGTCGGCAAGAGTCAATTTCAGCCTAATCACTACTCCTAATATGGACTCTTGTTCGGTCTGCAGATACCGATGAGATTCTTCGTGCCTCAAAATGACATGCTAAATGCGCCTCTTCGGGGGACATCCCAAGTGGCCTGTGCACGATCCACCGGCATCGCTTTCGACGCCGACGCGGCACCCCTCCCCCGTCATTCCGGGCGGAGCCCGAAGGCGGAGTCGTGGAATCCCTTCGAGCGGAGCGAGAATCCCGGCGGTCGCGCCGATGACACATGACGTTGCACGTTGCGCTCAGGCAGGAAGGATCTCGTCGTCCCCCTTTCCACGGGCCGATTGGCGATAGTCGAACTCCTTATGGTGACTGAGCCGGGCGCCCTCTGGGCGAT
>JBPCRG010000188.1:0-3510 GCA_050997095.1 Thermomicrobiales bacterium
ATGCAGCACGCCCGGTTCGTCTTCGAGCAGTTGGGGGACGAGCGATGAGCGACGGCCGCGAGCCCGGTCGGCGCCGGGTCGGCGGGGCGGCCGACACCACGCCCTCCGGAAGTTTCGGGAAGATCTCCGGCGGGGCGTCGTCGCGCGGAGTCTCGCGGGCGCCCGCCGTCGGTTCGGGCGCGCCGACGCCGGGCGCGATGCGGGCCGCGCGCCGGCGCTGGGCGACAGGCGTCGCCGTCGTCACGAGTGTGGACGGCGAGGGCAGCGCGCGCGTCTTCCGCGGCGCCACGGTCAGCTCGCTGACGACGGTTTCGGTCGAGCCGCCGCTGCTGCTGGTCTGCCTCGACCGCGACTCCGCGATCGGCAAGCTGGTCGCGGCGACGGGGGTCTTCGCGGTCTCGATTCTGGACCGTCGGCACGAGTTCCAGGCGGACCGCTTCTCCGGCTACGGGCCGCAGGCCGATCCGCGGTTCGCCGGGATCGCGCACACGATCGGCGCGACGGGGTGCCCGATCCTGCTGGACGCGCTCGCGTGGTTCGACTGCCGGGTCTTCGCGACGCACGACGGCGGGGACCACGCGATCGTGATCGGCGAGGCGGTCGGGATCGGGGTCGGCGCGGACACCGACGATCCGCTGCTGAACTACGAGGGTGCGTATCGGCGGATCGAGGGGGCGTGATTGTGGCGGGGGCTGGGGGTTAGGGGCTGGGGGCTGGGGACGACGGGGGTCGGGGATCGGGGGTCGGGGGTCGAGGGTCGAGGGCGCATTGGGTGCCGGACAACGCGGATGGGAGCGGGTGGGCGGAGGTGGATTGGGTGAGCGCGGCGCGGGGAAGCCGGTATCGGTATCGGCATGGGGAGGCTCGGGAGGAGGCGCTGGGGCTGCTTCCGGCGTTCTACCGGGTGGTGACGCGGCTGGACACGGCGCTGCTGCACGCGCCGCACGAGAACAGCTATTGGGTGGGGCGGGAGCGGCTGGCGGATTTTCTGGCGGAGCTGATCCTGGCGGGCGGCGACGAGACGGTCTGGCACATCGAGCCGTGCGCGGAGCCGCCGCCGGAGAGCCGGGCGGGATGACGCCGCCCCGGTGTCCGGGGTGATGGCGCCGCCCCGTCCGGGGTAATGGCGCCGCCCCGTCCGGGGTAATGGCGCCGCCCCGTCCGGGGACGCCCCGTCGTCGGCGTAGGGGAGGGTCCCGTGCCCTCCCATGGCCCGCAGGCCATGATCTCGTTCACGACACCGAACATCCCGGCATGGAACGAGATGTCGCTCTTCGGGCGAGGGAGGGCACGGGACCCTCCCCTACGCCGACGACGACGGCGACGGTTACGACGCCGACGCGGAACGGGACGGGGATGGCACGGCGCGGCGCGAGAGGGCGCGGTCGATGAGCAGGTAGAGGAACGCGACGGCGATGTAGGCTAGCGAGATCGCGATGCTGTTGACGATGACCCGCGGCCAGCCTTTGGCGATCACGTCGATGAAGGGGTAGGGGTACCAGCCGACGATTTCGCCGCGGATGATGGTGAAAACGGCCCAGGCGACGAGGAAGACCAGGGAGAGCCTGACGATGCGGCCGGTGAGTTGGCCGCGCGGGCCGAAGACCAGGAATCCGATCACGGCCATGATCGGCACGAGGTAGTGCGCCATCAGGTTCGCCACCCAGGCGAATCCCTCCGGGTTGTGCGCCTCGTTGAGGACCCAGTGGTAGACGACGCCCGTGATCGTGATCCCGACGACGCCGGCGAGGCGCCATGCACGGAACATCGTGGAAGGGCGGGCGAGGTCCAACGCCAGGAGGAGGCAGGTGACGCCGACGATCAGGTTTGATTGGATCGTGAAGAAGGCGAAGGTGTTGAAGAAGCGGGCGATGCCGGGGCTGAAGAATCCCTCGTCGCTCTGATAGGCGACGATCGCGTTCATGGGCACGCCGACGAAGACGACGGCGGCGGTCAGCGCGAACCACCAGTGAGCAAGCGTCCGTCGTTTCGGCTCAGCGACCCTCTGCACGTTTCCCACCCATCTGTCTCGCCGTGACGCGTCGGTAGAACCTGCAGTCTATATGACCGGTGAGTGGATGGTGGCATTTCCGGAGTCACGAATGCTCGGGGTCGAGGCGGACGGTGTCCGTAAGTGAGGCTCAAGTACCCGGGGTTGACACCCCGGGCTCAACTTACAAAAACTCTCCGAGGTTAGGACGACGCGCCACGCCGCCACAACTGGATTCGGTCGCCTTAAAGCTCACGGCCCAAAGCTCATAGCTCACGGCTACGTGAATGCCGTCCCGGTTTGGACGCCGGTGCGGGAGAGGCGGTATTGCTGGATGGTGACGGCGAGGACGAGCAGGGAGCCTTTGGCGACGAGTTGGTAGAAGGATTGGATGCCGAGCAGGATCATGCCGTTGGTGAGGGCGCCGAGCAGGAGCACGGCGAGCACGGTGCCGAAGATGGTGCCTTTGCCGCCGTTGAGGGCGCAGCCGCCGAGCAGCGCCGCAGTGACGGCCTCCAGCTCGAGCCCGGCGCTGCCGGACTGGGGTTGGCCGGAGTGGGTGCGTGCGGTGAGGACGATGCCGGCGATCGCGGCACCGACGCCGCTGAGGACGTAGACGCCGAGGCGGTAGCGGTTCAGGTTGACGCCGGAGAGCCGCGCCGCCATCGGGTTGCCGCCGATCGCGTAGATGTTCCGGCCGGGCACCGAGTAGCGCAGCATCACGTGGATGACCAGCGCGACCGCGGCGAGCACGATGATCGGGAAGGGCAGGCCGAGCGGGCGTTTGGAGCCGATGTCGTTGAAGGTCTGGTTGAGCACGCCGACCGCGGAGCCGTTGGTGCAGAGCAGCGCGATCCCGCGGAAGGCGGAGAGGGTGGCCAGCGTCGCGATCACCGGGTTGACCCGGAGCACGGTGATGATCAGCCCGTTGATCGTGCCGGCGACGAGCCCGGCGGCGACCGCGGCGAGGATGCCGACGATGGTGTGGTCGGACCGCTCCAGCGCCAGCGCGCCGCAGACCGAGGCGAGGCCGGCGACCGAGCCGACCGAGATGTCGAGCCCGCCCGAGATGATGATCACGGTTTCGACGATCGCGACGAGGCCGACGAGCGAGACGGAGACGCCGATGTTCAGCAGGTTCGCGCGGAGCAGGAACTTGTCGGTCTGCGAGACGATCGCGGCCACGAGCAGCGCGAGCGCGATCAGCAGGCTGACGTTCTGCAGGCCGACCAGCCCGAACACCTCCCGCAGGACCCCCCGGGTGGAGTTCTTGGCGTGAGGCGGCTCGACCGCCATCGGGGCTGTGGAGGTTGTCATCGACCGGCTCCTGTGGGGGTCAGATCGTCGATCATGGCCAGTTCCATGACGGCGCTTTCGGTTGCGGCGGCGGCGGCGAGCTCGCCCGTGATCCGCCCGGCCTGCATGACGAGGATCCGGTCGGAGAGGCCGAGGATCTCCGGAAGTTCGGAGGAGATCAGCAGCACGCCCATGCCCTCGCTGGCGAGCTCGTCGATCAGGCG
>JBPCRG010000205.1:0-3254 GCA_050997095.1 Thermomicrobiales bacterium
CGTCGGATCGGCGGCTTATCCCCCGATGAGCGTGTCTACAAGGGGACAACTGTCGCAATGACTTGTTCCTCGGCGACTCGCGCCAGTCAGATTCAACCGACTTGTCTGAATGAGCCGGGTGCCCTCCGGGCGATTTTCAACCCCGTGCACGAGGGCATGATCGCCCGCTTGAGGAGCCTGAAAGCCCTTTGACCACACGCCCTACGGACGTCTCGCCCTCGTCGTGGCGTGTTCGAGGGTGAGGACTTTCCCCTTCTCCGGGTTGCCTTCGTAGAAGCTATGTCCGCCCGGGAAGTTGCGGACGATGCCGTCGTCGATCTCGACCGTGCGCGTGCAGAAGGTGTCGAGGAAGTAGCGGTCGTGGGAGATCGCGACGATCGTGCCGTCGAAGTCGCTCAGCGCGGCCTCCAGCACCTGCACCGACGAGATGTCGAGGTTGTTCGTCGGCTCGTCGAGCAGCAGCAGGTTCGCGCCTTCGAGGATGAGCGCGCCGATCTGGAGCCGCGCCTTTTCGCCGCCGCTCAGCCGTCCGATCTCGTTCAGCGCGTCCGTCCGGTCGAAGAGCAGGCCGTTGAGGAAGCCGAGCGCCTGCTGCTCCGAGATCGGCTTTCGCTGCCGGACGAACTCGATCGGCGTCTGCTTGAGGTCGAGCGTCTCGTGCTCCTGCGCGTAGTAGCCGACGACAACAGCGGCCCCGATGCGCACCGAGCCCGTGGTCGGTTTCTCGTGGCCGAGCAGGATGCGGAAGAGCGTCGTCTTGCCAGCCCCGTTCGGCCCGACGAGCCCGACCCGCTCGCCGTGGCGGACCAGGAGCTCAAACGGCTGCATCAGGTCGCGCTCGCCGTATCGTTTCGACAGTCGATCCGCCTGCACGACCAGCGTGCCGCCGCGCTCCGTGTCGAATTCGACGTCGAGCTGACGGCGGGAGAGTGACGGCATCGCCTCGCTGTCGAGCCGCTCACGCTCCTCGGTCATCTTGCGCCGCTGGTTTTCGGCGCGGGTGGCGAACTTCGGGTTCTGCCGCGCCCACTGCGTCAGCTGCTCGGCGCTGGCCTTGAGCTTCTTGAACTCGCGCTCCTGCAGTTCCCGAAGTTGGAGCGCCCGCTCGCGCCGCCGCCGCTTCTCGTCGACGTAAGCGGAGTAGTTGCCGGGGTAGACCTCGATCTTGCCGTCCTCGAGCTCGAAGATCTTGTTCGCCATCCGGTCGATGAAATAGCGGTCGTGTGTGATGACGGCGACCGCGCCCGCCTGCGTCGCCAGATAGCGCTCCAGCCAGCTCTTCGCCGCCAGATCGAGATGGTTGTCGGGCTCGTCGAGCAGCAGCACGTCGGGTTTGTCGATCAGCATCTTCGCGAGCGCGACGATCTTCTTCTCGCCGCCGCTCAGACGGCCGATCGGCGTGTCCCAGCGTTCCTCGGGGAGGCGCAGACCCGCGAGCACGGCGAACCCGGGCGACTCCTCCCCCGTCGCGCCGCCGCTCTCCTCCACGCGCTGAAGCGTCTCGGCGTGGGCGTCCATGACCGCCGTCAGCTCGTCGTCGTCCAGCGGCTCGGCCATCCTCGCCTCGAGCTCGCGCAGCTTGGCCTCGAGCGCGTCGGCGTCGCCCGCGGCGAGCGCGACGACGTCGCGGACCGTCAGCGCGGGGTCGAGCGTCGATTCCTGATCGAGCAAGCCGAAGCGCAGCCCGCGCTGGTGGGTGACCGCGCCGCCGTCCGGCTTCGTCCGCTTCGCCATGATCTTGAAGAGCGTGCTCTTCCCGGCCCCGTTGGCCCCGATCAACGCGAACCTGTCCCCCGTCCGCACCTCGAAGGAGACATCCTCGAAGATCTGATTGCCGCCGTGGGCTTGGCGGATGTTCGCGGCTTGAATCAAGAGTGTCATGCGTCCCGCTATCCGATCCCGAACGTTTGCCGACGCGCGGCGTCGAGCGACCGATCAATCGACACAAGTCAACGTAAACCGATTCAGGTTTCCGCGCAACGCTTGATTCGGATGGAGCCGAGACGGCGTGCCCGGCAAGGTGGAGGGTCGTCGGACACGGACGGCTCCGTCGTCCGTCCATCGTCGGACGACCTGTCGAAACGATGTCGACGAGATTCCTCGTGCCTCATTGGCGCGTCCGGCGGCATGCGTCGTCGTCGAACGGGAACGTCCCCCATCCCCCGACCCGCACCCACTGGGTACCCTCCCCGAGTTCGGGGGCAAGGGGGAGGCGACGGCGGGCATGGCGACCGCCGTCGGACAGAGCACTCGGGATGTCGGAGGAGGAGTTGCGCCCCGCATGTCATTCTGACAAAGGAAGAACCTCGTCGCCGGTCTTCACGCCAGCCGAATGATGTGGGCGGAGCGCGCAAGGGACGAATTGCTCGCCGCGGCCGTATCTGCGGCGTAGCCGCGCGATTGCGCGTGACTTCACGGTTCGCTGTCGGGGGATGGCAAGACTGGTATCTTTTCCCCATCGACCGGCCGGCGCACGATGCCAACGGCGCGGTCGGCGCGAAAGATCAAAGCCCTCCCGCGAACTGCTCCCCACGCACGCAGCTTCGTCGCGACCCGACTGCCGCCTCTCCCCGATCGGTCGCCTTCCGTCATCTCGTCGTCCTGACGATCGCCGTGCTCTTGAGTGTGCTGGCGTCGGCCTCCGCGACGGCGCACGCGGAGTTGGTCCGGTCGTCCCCGCCGGCCGATGCGCTGCTGGCCGTCCCGCCCCGTCAGATCGATCTTTGGATGTCGGAATCGGTGGCGAGCGGTGCCGGTTCTCCGATCGTGCGCGTGCTCGATGAAGCGGGCCGCGATCTCAAGACCGGTCAGGCGACGGTCGCCGCCGACGATCCGACCCATCTCACTGCCTCCGTCTCGGGCGTCGGCTCCGGGACATTCACCGTGGTCTGGACGTCCCGGTCGGCCGACGACGGCCACGTCCTTACCGGCTCCTTCGCCTTTCGGGCAGGCGGCACGGCCCGGGCCCCGGGGGCCGCGACCGTCGAAGGCGAGACGCCCAGCCCGTGGGCGGTCGTCACCCGCTGGCTGACCTTTCTCGGGGCGTCGATCGCCGCGGCGGGATTCGCCTTCGCGCTCCTCTTCGCCGTGCAGTCCTCCGGCGACGTCGGCGGCGAGCGCCGTCGAAATGGATTGATCGCCTCCGCGGCTGGCGTCGCGCTGGTCGCGACCATCACCGAGCCGTTGCTGCCATCCCTCTTTTCGCCCTTGGGCGCGCTCCAACCGGTGGTCGGGGGTGTATTGGCCGCGCTTCC
>JBPCRG010000621.1:0-3342 GCA_050997095.1 Thermomicrobiales bacterium
ACCGTGTCCCGGTTGCGGTCGAAGATCGCCGAGATGTGGAACGACGCGGGCACGAAGCCCTGATAGTGCACGATCGCGCGGCCGAGGTTGCCGAAGCCGACGAGCGCGACGTCCCATTGGCGGTCGATGCGCAGGATCCGCCCGATCTCCTCGGCCAGACGGTCGACGTCGTACCCCTTGCCCTGCTTCCCGAACCTGCCGAAGTAGGAGAGGTCGCGGCGGATCTGGGCCGCGCTGACGCCGATCCGCTCGGCGAGCTCGTCCGACGAGACCGACGCGACGGCCAGGTCCTGCAGATCGCGGAGGGTTCGGGTGTAGATCGGCAGCCGCCGGATCACGATGTCGGGGATCGGCTCCTCCACGGCGACGCGGTGGGCCCCGTTCGTTGCGCCCGGATGGTCGCCGTTCGAGGAGAGGAGACCTTCGAGGATGGGTGGCATTTCGAGGATGTCCGTTTCATGACGGTCGGGGTGCATTCCCGCGGTGTGATCGGGAGCTCCCATCGAGGAGAGCCCACACCCCGGAGAAGGTCCGGAGCCATTCGTGCGCCGTTTCACAAATAGTAGCCATGCCGGGGGAAGGCGTCAAAAACTGGTGGTGGGCTTTGGGCTTTCAGCAGTGAGGAGGACGGGGTAGGCGGTGCGCAGTCGGCGGCAGGCAGAAGATGGGAGGACGAGAAAAATTGCCGAATCGAACGCCGACCGGTCCCGCGGCGCAGGTGAGACAATGAGAGCGTCCGGCCCTCGGCGCCGTCGTGCGTCTCAGCCCTGGAAGGGCTTCGTCGGGAAAGCCCCGGGTGCTTTCTGGGCGTTCAATCCCGGGCGGCCCGGCAATGCCACCCGCAAATTTCCTGCGTACCGCCTACCGCCTACTCCTCATCGCTCAAGACCCACACCCCAAAGCAGACCCGGAGGGTCCACCCCCATGCACATCGGCGTCACCTTTCCGCAGATCGAGATGGGGGGCGATCCGGGCGCGGTCCGCGCGTACGCGGCGGCGGCGGAGGGGCTCGGGTACGAGTACCTGCTGGTCTACGACCACGTGCTCGGCGCCGATCCCGCCAACCGTCCGGGGTGGAAGAGATACACGAACGCGGACCCGTTCCACGAGCCGTTCGTGCTCTTCGGCTTTCTCGCGGGGATCGCCCCGACGCTGGAATATGTGCCCGGGGTGGTGATCCTGCCGCAGCGGCAGACCGCGCTCGTTGCCAAACAGGCGGCGGAGGTCGACCTCCTCTCCGGCGGAAAGTTCCGGCCCGGCGTCGGCGTGGGCTGGAACGCGGTGGAGTACGAGGCGCTGGGCGAGGACTTCACGACCCGCGGCCGGCGGATGGAGGAGCAGATCGAGGTGTTGCGGCTGCTTTGGACCCGGCCGGTCGCCAGCTTCTCCGGCCGCTTCCATACGATCGTCGAGGCGGGCCTGAACCCGATGCCCGTCCAGCGCCCGATCCCGATCTGGATCGGCGGCATGTCCGACATCGCGATCGGGCGCGCCGGCCGGGTCGCCGACGGCTGGTTCCCGATCGGCCGGGTCGACGACGCGATGCTGGCCCGGATCGACCGCCTGCGCGCCGCCGCCGAAGGAGCCGGGAGGCCGCCGGGGGCGGTCGGGATCGACGCCCGGATCGACATGAACGCGACGCCCGAGGCGGAATGGCCGGCGGAGGCCGAGCGCTGGAGGTCCGTCGGCGCGACCCATCTCTCGATCAACACGATGTACCAGGGCTTCTCGCCGGCCGAGCACATCGCGGCGATCGGCAGGTTTCGCAAGGCGATCGCCTGACCGCCCAGGCTCGATTGCAGGCGGGGCGTCGCGTCTGGTACAACCCTTTCCGGTCATGCTCCCTTTCATCACGCACGCGCCGATGTCCGGGGCCGAAACCCCGGGCTCAACCCACAAAGTCCCTCCGGGACTAGCTATGGATGCCCAGTGTCGAAGCAGTCTGGCGATCGTGACGAGGGCCTACGGCGATGACGGAGCAGCCACGGGCCGCCGTGCCGATGTTGCGGATGCAGGGCATCAGCAAGGGGTTTCCGGGCGTGCAGGCGCTCAAATCGGTCGGGATCGTGGTCTTTCCCGGCGAGTGCGTCGCGTTGATGGGCGAGAACGGCGCCGGCAATAGCACGTTGATGAAGGTGCTCTCCGGCGTCTACGCGCCGGACGAGGGCGTGATCGAGATCGACGGCGCGCCGGCGACGCTGACGAGTCCGCACCAGGCCCAGCAGCTGGGCGTCTCGATCATCTATCAGGAATTCAACCTCTTCCCGAACCTGTCGGTGGAGGAGAACGTCTTCATCGGACGCGAGCCGAGCTCCTCCGGCTTCGTGCGCTGGGGCTCGCTGCGCCAGGCGACCATGGACCTGCTCGGCCAGCTGGGCGTCGACCTCTCGCCCAGCGCGACGGTGCGCGACCTGAGCGTGGCCCAGCAGCAGATGGTCGAGATCGCCAAGGCGCTCTCCTACAACGCGCGGATCGTGATCATGGATGAACCGACCTCCGCGCTGACCGACACCGAGGTCTCCGCGCTCTTCGGGATCATCCGCAGCCTGAAGGCGCGCGGTCTGGGCGTGATCTTCATCTCCCACCGGCTGGAGGAGGTCTTCGCGATCTGCGACCGGATCACGGTGCTGCGCGACGGCCAGAACGTCGGCGAGCTTTCGGCCGCCGAGGCGACCCCCGAGAAGGTCGTGCGGCTCATGGTCGGGCGGCACCTCTCCGACCTCTTCCAGAAGGACGAGATCGTCGCGGCGGGCAGACCGGTGCTGGAGGTGCGCGGGCTCAGCCGGACCGGCACGAAGCGCGACGCCTCGGCGATCGTGCTCAACGGCGTCGATCTCACGGTCCACGCGGGCGAGATCGTCGGGCTGGCCGGGCTGGTCGGCTCGGGCCGGACGGAGCTGGCGCGGGCGATCTTCGGCGCCGACCCGTTCGACCACGGCGAGATCCTGATCAACGGCGAGCCGGCGTCGATCCGCTCGCCGCAGGACGCGATCCGCCGCGGCGTCGGGCTCGTGCCCGAGGACCGCAAGCAGCAGGCGCTGGTGCTGCAGCTCGCCGGGCGCGAGAACATCAGCCTGGCCGGGCTGGGCGCGCTGACGCGGGGCGGGTTCGTGCGCCGCCCGGCCGAGCGCGATCTGAGCCAGCGCTTCATCGACGCCCTGAGCATCCGCACGCCGAGCATGGAGCAGAAGGTCGTCAATCTCAGCGGCGGCAATCAACAGAAGGTGGTGCTCGCGAAATGGCTGGCGCTGGAGCCGAAGGTGCTGCTCGTCGACGAGCCGACGCGCGGCGTCGACGTCGGCGCCAAGGCCGAGGTGCATCAACTGCTCAAACAGCTCGCGA
>JBPCRG010000441.1:0-7214 GCA_050997095.1 Thermomicrobiales bacterium
CTCACGGCGCTGGAGGCGATGGCTTGCGGGGTTCCCACGATCGCGGCCCGGAGGTCGAGCCTGCCGGAGGTCGTCGGCGACGGCGGACTGCTGGTCGAGCCGGAGATGGGCCCCCTGGCGTCGCTGATGCGGCTCGTGCTGTCCAATCCTGATGTGGCGGCGGATCTGCGGTCGAGTGGACTCGCGCGCGCCGCCGAGTTCTCGTGGGAGCGCACCGCCCGCCAGACGATCGACGCTTACCGGGACGCGATCGCCTCCCCGCTGCCGCGGCCATCCGTGGCTTCACTCCTGAAAGGCCTGTGAACGATGCCCGAGCGAACCGTTCTCGAACGTCGGGATGCGCTGCGGATGCTCGCCCCCGGCCCGGTCACGCTGATCTCCACGATCCATCGCGACCATCCGAATCTGATGACCGCGTCGTGGCTGCTGCCGCTGAGCCTGTCGCCGGTCTACGTGGGCCTGGCGATCCAGCCAAGCCGTCTGACCCACGAATTCGTCAGCAAATCCGAGGCGTTCGCGATCAACATCCCGAACATCGACCTGCTCACCGCAGTGAACGCCTGCGGGATGACCTCCGGCCGCGACGCCGACAAGTGGCAGACGACGAGGCTGACGCCCGTCGATGCCTCCGAGATCGAGGCCCCGCTGATCGAGGAGTGCGTCGGCTTCATCGAATGCCTGGTCGTCGACCGGATCACGTTCGGTGACCACGATCTCTTCGTCGGGCGGGTCGTGGCCGTCAGCGCCGCCGCCGAGGCGTTCCCGGGGCATTGGGACGTGAGCGGCGACGGAGGCCGCATCCTCCACCACCTCGGCGGCGACCGCTACGCCGGTCTCGGCCGGAACTATCAGGTGACGCAGCCGGAGGAGTAGATCTTGGATCAGCGCGCCGGGAGACGCTGCCCCTCCTGCCCCGGATTGAAACGCGACCTGAACGATGGAGAATCTACGGTTGTTTCAACGCGCTGCATCCCCGGACGAAATAGAGCCGGAGTTTGATCGTGTTGAACTCATCGACGTTGACCGAGGCGAAATTCTCCAAACCTGCTTGACCGAACTCGTCCGGGAAGTCGCTCCGCAGCAATCCATTGACCGCATCGGAGACGGCAAGCCCCTGCTCGAGGGTGCCTCCGCCGAACGTCAACCCTACGCCGACCTTGCACGAGACGTATTTCGTCAGAGCCGCGGCGATTGATTTGGTCGCGGCATCCCGCGCGGACTGCTTGCCGTCGAGTATGCCCTGGGTGTCGACGGTGACCGTCAGTTCCGTGTAGTTCGCGTCGATGCCGGTGTTCGCAGCCTGTCCGGCAAGGACCGTCGCGGTCGCGCCGGCGACGGCCTGGGCGGTGCCGAGGGCGTTGACGGTCGCCTGAATGCTGGCGGCTTGCGCCTGCGCCGTCGCAAGGGCGGAGGAGCTTGAGGCGGAGTTGACCTGCAGGGCGGCCGCCGTCTGCTGCGCGGCCGCGGCCGCGGCCTGCGCGGTCGCGAGGTCGTTGGCGCCGCTGCTCGCGTTCCGGGTGGCGACGGCGCCGATCTCGGCGGCGGCGGTCGACTGGGCGTCGATGGTCGCCTTCGCCTTGGCCGCGTCGATCGTGGCTTGCGCGGCGGCCGTCGCCAACTGCCGGCTGAGGTCGTCGACGCTTGTCTGGTTCGCGGCTTGGGCGGTGGCGAACGCGGAGATGGTCGCCTCGGCCTGGATCGCCTGGTTCGTCGCCTGCGCGTCCGCCGTGGCCCGCTGGTCCGCCGACATCGCCTCCCGCGTCAAGAGGGCTTGGGCGGTCGCCGTGGCCTGGCCGGATCTGAGCGCGTCCTGGGTCGCGCGGGCGGCTGCGGTCGCCCGCGCCGATTCCGCCGTGGCGTCGAGGGACTGTGCCTCGGCGGTCGCGGTGGTTTGGATGGCGGCGAGGGCTCCCCGTTGCGCCAGCTGCGTGGCGGCGGCTCGGGCTTCGCTGGTCGCGAGCAGGTTGGGGGTCGCCGGAGGCGTGGGGGTTGGAGTCTCCTGGCCCTGCGTATTCGCCGTGAGGAAGAGCATGACGAGACCTAGGAAGAGGTCCGCGAAGAGCCATCCTCCGAGCACGATCATCTCTTGTTCACGGCGCTTGCGGAATTTCAACAGAGAGCCCCCGTCATCGAACCGTCGAGGTCAATCGCACCGCTTGGTGGTTTGTGCGTCGTTTGCGTTTCGTCGGCGCGATCGACGACGGTTCTCGCTCTGCTCGAAGAGATTCCTCGACTCCGCCAGCGAGCTCCGCCCGGAATGACGGTGGCGTTCCGCCTGGGGGCCGTGCTCGGGATGACGCACGTCGGGTGCCGAGGCGCTTTGGACAATGATGCCCATCAATTTTGCACGGAGCACTCTAGCCGACATTTTGTCTATTCCCTGCGCGGCCACAGTCCGCGGGCGCGGCCGGATGCGGGTGTCTCCATCGGGTCGGCCAAGAGGTCGGGCGCGTTCGGCAGCAGCGAGCGGCCGACGCCAAGAGGGCTCGTCGCGGGCCTCGGCTCCGGCGGCGGTTCGACGCCGTTCGAGTGGGAGAGCGCCGATGTGAGGGAGTCGAGCCGCCGCATCAGCAAGGCGAAATCGCCGCCGCCCGAGGTTCGGCCCCCGCCGCCCGAGCCGCCGATCTCGCGAGCGACCTGGATCAGCCCGGCCGAGACCGCGCTCTGTTCGGTGAGCAACCGGGACATCGTCGACGACTGCTCGTGGCTCTGGTCGGCGATGCGGGCGAACTCGCCGTGAAGCGTGCTCAGCGTCGATTGCACATCGGCCAAGATCTTCGCCGAGGCGGTGACCCCGGTCGCGCTCGACCGCAGCGCGTCGGCGAGCCGCGTGTTCGCCTCGACCTCGGAGGCGAGCGCGTTCTCGACGCGGCTCTGGCTCGATGCCAGCGTGGCCGAGATCTCCGCGATTCCGCGGACCGCCTCGGTCGCGACGCGGCCTGCCTGCGACGACGCCTCCGCGCCCGCCAGCGACTTGTCCGCCGCCTCCGCCAAGGCCCGCGCCGCATCCGCCAGCTGCCGGGTCACACCGTGGTCGCTCTGGATCCCGGTCGCGACGAGGCGCTCCAACGACGAGACCGCCATGAAGAGCGATCGCTGCTGATCCCCGGCCACCCCGACTTCGTTGGTCAAGTCCTCGAGCGCGTGCTGCAATCCCGTGGAGACTTGGCGGAGATCCAATAGGAGCCGGTGCGTCTCCTCGGCTCCGGCGCGCATGCCGCTCGCGAAGACGCCGAAGTCGGAGAACTCCTTCTCGCGGCGCTGGGAGATCGCCTCTAGCCGGTCGTGCTCGACCTTGAGCCGGGTCAGCATCTCCTGCGAGTTGACCTCGAAGCGGTCCGCCATGCGGTCGACGCTGCGGGCGAGCATCGCGGGACGGCCCGCGCGGTCCGGCGCCAGGGCCACGGTGGCCTCGGCGAGCACGTTGTCCAGCTCGGCCTGAAACTGGAGGGCGGTGGAGGAGATCGAGTCCTCGTGGTCCTCGCGCCGGCCGTGGGAGTAGAAGGTCAGCGCGATGATCGTGCCGATGATGATCGCGTCGAGGATCGCGACGGTCGAGAAGGTGGGCGAGATGACGCCGCCTTCGCCGCCGAATCCCCGCTGCCAGAGCAGCAGAAAGGGCAGGCGGATGTCTTAGGGATGCTTGTCTATGTAGGAGGAGTAGGCGCGCGACGACTCGAAGAGGGCGAACCACGTCAGCAGGATCGGGACGAGCACCAGCACGTTGCGGATCTTGTCCGCCTGGTCGACGCTCTTCGGCGTGTAGCCGCCTTCGCGCCGGACGGCGTAGGCGTGGGCGAGGTATTCGGTGTTGAAGGCGCGGCGGAGATCCACGTCCGCCCAGCGGAGGCGGCCGTCGTCGCTGCCGATCGAGACCGCGAGATCGGAGAGCCGCTCGGACGCCCGCGGATCGATTCCGCCGAGCGACGCGGCCATTCCGGAGAGTTCCGCGGTCAATTCGTGGGCGTTGACGGGGCGTCGGGTCGCGCCGCCCTTCAGCGGCGGCAGCTTGGATGTCGTCTCGTGCCCGTAGGCCCCGGAGGAGAAAGGAGCCGCATCGCCCTTGTCCCGCACCGGCGGCGAGGCGGTCTGAACGCGCTTGATGATCTGCACCGGCGGCCTCCGCATGTGTGAAGAATTCCGGCCTGGGACCGGACTGGGAACCTGGACTTTTGACGTCTGTCCCCGCTTCTCATCGACACTGTACCATTGCCGGAAATGCACCCGGCGTCTCTTCGGTCAGTCGTCCGCCGCAATTGGGACCATATGCACCCATGCCAACCCTGACGCTTCTCGACGACGCGATGCTGCGCGCGGGCCGCATGGTTCCGGCGGTGAATCGACTGGGCGGGGGAACCATCGCGCTGACGGGAAGCTCCCAGCCATGGCGCATTGTCGGCACGGAGGCGGTGGTCTACCAGCTCCGTCAGGCGACTGGGCGGGTCGTCGCGCTGCGCTGTCTGCTAGCTGATACGCACGACCCGGCCATTTCGGATCGCTACCGCGCGCTCGCGAATGATACCGCCGGGAAACGCCTGCGCAACGTCGAGGGCTCCCCGATCGTCGGCGGCATCTCGTTCCTGGCGGACGGGCTTGCGCTCCCCGGCAAGGATTTCCGCTCGGCCGCGCAGCCCGTGATCGCGATGGATTGGGTCATGGGGCCGACCCTGACGGCGGCGATGGACCGGGCGTGCCGGGGCGGCGACCAGCCTTACCTCCTGGCGTTGGCCGAGGCGTGGCGGACGGCGATGGGCGTGCTGCGCGCGGCAGGATTCGCGCACGGCAATCTGACCGGCGACAACGCGATGGTCCGTCCGCGGGAGGGCATCGCGCTGGTCGATTACGACACCGCGCACTGGCCGGGCGCGCCGGATTCGTCGATTCCCGAGCCGCCGCCCGCATTTCGCCATCCGCGGGGTCAGGTCGGATCCCCGGAGCGGCGGGACCATTTCGCGTCGTTCCTGATCTATGCGTCGCTGCGCGTGCTGGCGGCATGGCCCGCGCTGCGGACGGAGCACGGCGATCCGGCGTCCGAGCCGGGCGGCGCCCTGCTCTTCTCGGCCAAAGACTTGGCCAACCCCGACGGATCGACGCTGTTCGGCAAGATCCGGGTGATCGACGACGCCGCAGTTCAGGCCTTGGTGAGCGTGCTGCGGGAGACCTGCCAGAGCCGCGCCGACGACGCGCCGTCGTTCATCGAGGCGTTGAGCGCCGCCACCGGCGTCGCCCGGACGATGCCCGCGGTCCGTCCATTCGGCAATCCCGATCCGCGGGACCGTCAGCAGCGGCTGACGCGGCTGAACAGCCTGCTGCTCGCCGGAAACGACGACGAGGCCCGGACGTATTGGCGGGCAAGCGGGTTGAGTGACGACCCGGAGGCCGCGCGCGAAGTCGGACCGCGGATCGCCGCGCTTCAGCGCGACCGCCGCAACCCTGCGCCGACCGTGCACGAACCGGCGGCGGACCCCGCCCGATCCGCCGAGATCCCAAAAAGCTACGAGAGCTGGACCCGGCCGCCGCAACCGGTGGCGGCCGTCGAGACCGACGCCGTCGCCGCCCGCCCCAAACGGCGCAGCGAGTCGATCGAGCGGCTGAGGCTCGCGCTGGCCGACGGCGACGTGGCGGCGGTCGCGCGGATGTGGCACGGGGTGCGGGAGGACGCCGATGCGTCCGTCTACGCGGCGCAGGTCAACGAGGTGACGAGCAAGCTGCTGGGGGCCGCGATCGCCGGAGCGATCGAGCGGGGCGACGGGGAGGGGATCGTCGCCGCCGTGCGCGAGGCTGAGGCTCAGGGCGTGGCGGTCGGGGCGCCGGCGCGCAAGGCGGCTCGGGAGGCCTCGACCCGGATCCGCGCGCGGGTCGCCTTCGAGCGGGCGCTGCTCGCCGACGACCGGGGGACGCTGGCGGCGATGGCGCTCTCCGGCGTGCTCGACGAGATGGAGGAGTTCTCCCAAGAGACGAATCGGCAGGTGATCCGCGCGCTCGCCACGCCGCATCTGGAACGCGCGCTCGCCACCGATGACGACCTGGCGATCGTCAACGCCTACAGCGACGACGTCTTCTCCGGCGACAACGGCCTGCCTCCGGCGATGGGGGAGCGCGTGCGCACCGCCCACGACCGCATCGCCTGGCTGGCGATGGTCCGCTCCGCGATGCGGGCCCGGGACCGCGTAGCGCTGCAGGGGGCGATGGACCGCATCCCCGAGGGCGCGGTCGCCCGGCTGAGCGCGGTCGAGCGCAAACGGATCGAGCGGATGCTCAGCCAGGACGTCGCCCTCGACGATCTCGACGTGGCGATCGCGGGCAGGGACGACGCGGCGATCGTCGACGCGCTCAACCGGGTCGAATCGGTCGGCGCGATCCTCCCCGCCGATCTCGACTGGAGCGCGATCCGCGGCGTGATCGACCGGCTGAGCCTGGTCGCGTCGATCCGCCGCGCCGCGCTCGCGAATCCGCCCGAACACGTGCGGCTGGCGCGGCTCCTGCCGCAGGCGCGCGAGGAGGCTGGGGGCGAGACGCCCTACCTGGGGACCGACCTCGATTTCGTGGAGCTGGAGTCGCAGGTCCGGCGGGGCGCGCATCTGGCCCGGCTGCGCGACGCGATCCAGCGCAACGACGACCGCGCCATCGTCGCCGCCGCCGACCCCGACCCCTACGGCGTGCTCGTCCTGCTCTCGGCGATGCACCGCCAGCGGGTCGACAGAGCCATGGAGGCGTTGAGGGGCGACGACGCCTTCAAGCGCCCCTCGAAAAAGCCGAACGCACGTCCATAGGGCGCCGACTGCAAGCGTCGCGATGAGATTTCTCGTTCCTCGGTGGTCTGTGCATCGTCATTGGTCATCGGCAAGAACCGACGACAATTCTCCCTTCGGTCGAAGAGATTCCTCGACTCCGCCTGCGGGCTTCGCTCGGAATGACAGGGTGTCTCAGCCTGCGGGCTTCGCTCCGAATGACGAGCTGTCTCCGCCTGCGGGCTCCGATCGCAAAGACGAGCGGGGACGTCATTTCGAGCCGAGTCGAGGAATCTCTCGAAGCGAAGCCGAGACCGTCGTCGTCCGACAGGACAGGAGACGGTGGCCAGACCACCCAGCGCTTCGTTCATCGTCAAGTGACTTGTGGAATCGACGCCGACGAGATCCTTCGTGCCTCAGGATGACCCCCTGTTTGTCATTCTGACGAAGGAAGAATCTCGTCGTGGATTCTCCGCTCAGGCC
>JBPCRG010000627.1:0-7402 GCA_050997095.1 Thermomicrobiales bacterium
GCTCCGCATACCGGCGCCGCGCACGCTCGCGCAAGCTCGCATCGAGATAGATTTTGACCGAGGCGTCGGGCACGACAACCGTCGCGATGTCGCGGCCGACCATCACGACCCGTCCGCTCTTGGCCGCCTCGCGCTGCGCGCGCAGCAGCGCCGAGCGGACGCCGGGATGCGCGGCGACCTCCGACACCGCCGCGTCGACCGCGGCGCCGCGCAGGGAGGTCGTCACGTCCTCGCCGTCGACGATCACGTCGCCCGACCGCCCGTCGTCGACCGACGGGGGCCTGAACTGAATATCCAATCTGCCTGCCAACGCGGCCAGGGCGGCGCCATCCGACGGCGAAAGACCCGCGCGCCCCGAGGCGACCGTCACCGCCCGGTAAAGCATCCCCGTGTCAAGGAAGATCCCGCCGATCCTTGTCGCCAATAGCCTCGCCACGGTCGTTTTTCCCGCCGCGGCCGGGCCGTCGATCGCGATCACCCGAGGCCGACCGTCGAGCGTTGTCGACGGGCCCGCTTCCCCGCTTGTCGAACCCACGCTCGCGCCCTCCCGTTCCGCCCGACCGGGGCGCGGTCGGCGCCGGCCGCCTCGGCGCACCATCGGTGGACCGCGGCGCGGACCGTCCGCCCGGCTCGCTCCGTCCGCCCGTTGGCCGGCCGCCGTCCTTCGGCCGATCCCGGCGATCGGCGGGGCGGCCGCCCGGTCCGCGCCGATCGCCGCCCGCTTCTGAAGTCGGACCCGGACCCGGCGCCCGAGGCGAGAACTTGCCGGTCGGGCCGTCGCTCTTGACTTTGCGGCCCATCCGCCGCTGCTGATCGGCCGAAAGCCGGACCGGAGCGGCCCGCTCGTCCCCTCCGCCCGGAGGCGAGGCGAACCGGAGATTGCCCGATTTCGTCGATCCTGGCTTCCGGACGTCCTTCGCGGGTGAGCTCTGCCGCTTGCTCGCGCGCTCGGCGATCGCCTGCTGGCCGTTCCGTCCGCCGGCATGACGGTGCTTCTTCCCGGTCGCCGCGTTCCGCCCATGGCGGGTGCGCTCCTCAGGCGCGCTCTCCTCCCGATCGTCCCCGAAACTGGCGAACGCGGACGTGATCCGCTTGAACGCGTCGGGCTCCCGTCTGCGCTCGGCGTTCTTCTCGCCTCTGCCGCGTCTGCCCGTGGGCGCCGATCTGTCCCGGTTCTGCTCGATTGCGGGCGGCGCAGCCCCGACGCCCTGCTGATCGCGGGCATGGCCGCCCTCGGGCGGCCCTCCGGCCGCGGTCGCGCGATCCTGCCGAGGGGGCTGCCGTTGGCGGGTCCGATCATCGTGCCTGTATGGGGCGGGAGCCATCGGCTGCCGCCCGTCCTCGGCCGCGCCACGCTCCGTCTGCGCCTGGCCGGACCCGAACTGTTGCGGTTGACGATCGCGCACGAGCGCCGCCGACGCCGCCGAGACGGCCGGCCGCGTCAACGTCGCCGGACGGCGATGTGATTTGCCCGCCGCCGGACGCCGCGTCTCGGCCTGCTCGCGGTCCAGATGAAGCGCCTCCGTGAGCGTGCTCACCTCGCCCGGCGTCAAGTCGCGCCATCCGCCGCGGTCGATTCCGGCAATGCTCAGCGGACCGACCCGGACCCGGCGCAGCCGTTCGACCTTGATCCCGACCATGTCCATCATCAGGTGGACGAGGTGGTACATCCCCTCGTGCACGGTGACCGTGAGCACAAGCCCTTCGTGGGTCTCGCGCAGAATGCGGAACTCGCGGGGGACGATCCGACGCCCCTCGACCGTCACCCCGTCGTTCACGCGCTGAAGCGTCGCAGTGGACGGCTTGGCGAACGTGAGGACGTGGTACTCCTTGTCGAGCGCGTAGCGGGGGTGCATCACCCGGTTCGCGAGGTCGCCGTCGTTGGTGAAGAGCAGCAGCCCCTCGGTGTCGCGGTCGAGCCGACCCACCGGGTAGACGCGCTCGGGCACGTCGACGAGCTGCATCACCGTGTAGCGGTTGCGCTCGTCCTTCGTGGTCGTGATGAACCCGCTCGGCTTGTTCAGAATGATGTAGCGCGGCTTCTGGATCTTTAGGGATTTGCCGTCGACCTTGATCTCGGCGCGTTCGGCATCGGCCTTCGTGCCCAACTCCGTGACCACGACCCCGTTCACCATGACCCGGCCGGCCGAGATCAAATCCTCGGCGGCCCGCCGGGACGCCACCCCGCGCGCGGACAGGATGCGCTGCAGCCGTTCCATCGCCGGTCTCCTTTCCTGTCCTCGTCTTCGGAGGGGGTTCGTTGTCGAAAGCGCCGCAATCAGCGAGGACCGACGCTCGGGATCAGCCGCCGCCTGAGCCGGGATCGATGGGCGACACCGACCGCTCGGCGATCTGGTCTGAACCGACGAAGAATAGCACCTTCCCCACGTCGCCGGGTCCGGAGCCCTCGGGCCCGAGCTCGAGCACGTACTTGAGCGGCGCGTCGGCGCGACGCGGGGCCACGACCGAAGAGTCGTCCTTCATCCCCACCTGCCAGGCCGCGAGCTCCGCCTGAAGGCCGGGAACCTCGTCGCTCTTGGTCGGGTCGACCCAGAGATAATCGCCGTCCAGCGCCTTCAGAATCGCCGTCATGTCGTCGTACCGGCGGTCCAAGGTCGTGACGCCGTTCGCGTCGAACTCGACCCTGCTGCCGAGAATGACCGTGATCACCCGATTCCTGCCGTGCTCCCACTTCGCGATCACCAGGCACGCGCCGGCCTCCGGAGTCGTGCCGGTCTTCGTCCCGTGCACGCCGGGATAGCCGTCGCGCAGTAAGGCGTTGCTGTTGACCAGCTCGTACGATTGCGCGAGCGGCCCGGCGGAGACGACCGTCTTCTCTTTCGTGCCCACGATCTTCGCGATCTCTTTGTGCGTCATCGCCTCCCCGCCCAGGACCGCCATGTCGTGGGCCGAGGAGTAGTGCTTCGGGTCCTGCAGGCCGGCGGGATTCGTGAAGTGGGTGTGGCGCAATCCGAGCCCAGTGGCCAACTCGTTCATCGCCTGCACGAAGCGGTCGACCGGATCGCCCGTTCCGCCCTCTTTGGCGAGCAAGGCCGACCCGACGTACCGCGCCGCCGAGCGGGCGGCGTCGTTGCCGGACGGAAGCATCATGCCGTAGAGGAGATCCTCGACCGTGACGACATCGCCGGGGACCAGGTGCATGGAGGACTCGCCCTCGATCTCGGCGTCGAGCGGATCGACCGTCACCTGCTCGTCGAGCCGCACCGCGCCGACGATCACGAGCGCGGACGCGATCTTGGTCGTGCTCGCCGGCGGAAGCTCGTCGTCCGCGTTCTGCGCCAGGAGTTCGACGCCGGCCGAGACGTCGATCGAGTACACCGCCTTCGCGGTGACATCCGGAGCCGCGGGAAGGGCCGCGCTCTGCGCGACGACATCGCGCGCCGGCGCGGCGGCGAGGGAGAGCGTCAGCAGGATCGCCAAGATCGACCGCCCGATTCCCGGACCGACTCTCGACGGCGCCCAAACACGGTTTCGGATCGACGCGTGCCCAGACCTCATCAATGCTCCCCAATCGACGGAAGTATAGGCGCCAGCGGCGACGCGGGCGAGCGGCAGACGGTCCTCGATCCGGTTCTGGCCCCTGCGGGGGATACGGCCCGATTCTGCCCCTGCGGTACACTGGAAGTGTGTCCTCCCTTCCGCGGACGACCCCGTGGCCCTCGATTTGGCATTCATGAAACGAAGTCTCCAGTGATCGACCCTCGCCAGCCTCCCTTCCGGATCGCCGCGATCGGCGACCTCCATATCCGCACCGAGGCTCCCCGCTGGCTGCACGAGCAACTGGACGGGATCGCCGGCCGCGCGGACGTGCTCGTGATCACCGGCGACATCACCAACCACGGCCGTCTGACCCAGGCGGAGATCGCGGCCGACGCCCTGCGCGGCGCCGACATCCCGATCATCGCCGTGCTCGGGAACCACGACCGCCGCTGCATCCGCCGGCGGGCGTTCCACTCGATTCTGGAGCGGGTCGGCGTCACCTTCATCGACGGCGAGACGTTCGTGCTCGATTCCGGCCGCCGCCTCGGCTTCGCCGGCGTCGGCGGCTCCGGCGGCGGCTTCTGGCCGGACGAGGGGCCGGACACGCTGCCGCGCCGCGCGTGCCAGCGCCTGGCGATCCGGGCGCGCTGGGAGGCGGCCCGCCTCGACTCACTGCTGGACCGTCTCGACACCGACGCGAAGGTGGTCGTGACCCATTACGCGCCGACGATCGCCACGCTCGGCCGGGAGCCCGTCCTCAAGCAGTGGCTCCTCGGAAACATGGAGATCGGCCGCGTGATCGACCGCCACACGGTCGATCTCGTGCTGCACGGCCACGCGCACCTGGGCAACCCGATGGGGTTCACCGCCGGCGGCACGCTCGTCCGCAATGTCGCGCAGGACGTCAGCGGCGGGCTCGTGATCCACGAATTGGCGCTTCCCGTCCGCACCATCGGGCATCATGGCTTGGCGGCTCTCGTCGAGGCGCGGGCTTGACATCCTCCCGGAGTCAAGGCGCGCCGCCGCTGCGGCGGCCGGCGCTCGACGGGCTCCCGATCCGACTCGATCTCACGCCGAACCCCTACTGCCCCTCGGTCCGCGTCTTCGACGCCCTCTCCGTCGCCGAGGAGACCGTGGCGTCGCCGCAGCGAGAGCGGCGGCTCGTCGACCGGATCGCCGCGTTCGAGGACGTCCCGCGGTCCTGGGTCACGATCGCCGCCGGCGTTCAGGATCTGATGGTCTCAATCCTGCTGCTGGCGCGGCGGAAGGGTCCGCTCGTCACGTTTCCCCCGACCGACGCCTCGATCGCGCGGTTGGCGGCGTTGCTCGGCCTCGACACGGTCGAGATCGAGCGCTCCCCCCGGTTTTCCGTCGACCTCGCTGTCGACGACAGCCGTCTGCCGCCCGCGGCCACGGCGATCGCGATGTCGCCGAACGATCCCACCGGCTCGCTGATCTCGAGCGTCGACGTCGTCCGTCTGGCGCGGCAGTGCGGAACGGTGGTGGTCGACGAGCGCCACGGGGCCTACAGTCCGCGCTCGGCGCTGCCGATCGCGCGGGAGTTCGACAACGTGGTCGTCGTCAAGACGCTGGAGACGTGGGCGGGATTGACCGCGTTCCCGCTCGCCTACGCGATCAGTTCGCCGCGCGCGGCCCAGGAATTGCGACGCACCCTGGTCGATCCCACTCCTCCGCTGGGCAGTCTGATCGCCGCCGAGGCGACGCTCGACGACGCGCGCTACATGCTGGCGACGGTCGACCGCGTGATCGAGGAGAAGGGCCGGCTCTACCGGACGCTGCGCAAACTCAACATGGTCCGGCCCTACCCATCATGGGCGAACTTCCTGCTGGCGCGAGCGGAGCGGGGGTCGGCCGGGTGGTACGCCGACGAACTCGCGAAGCGCGACATCATCGTCGCCCTCCCCGGAGACCGGCGGCTGGAGGACTATCTGCGGATCAGCTCCGTCTCGCCCGAGGCGACCCAGACCCTGAAGCACGCGCTGATCGAGATCGCCGCCGGCCTCTAGCTGGCCATCGGTGCGCCCCAAGCCGCTTCCGTCGGCGTCGCCGAGCCCCGTCGCCCGCTTGAGCGGTCTTGCCATCACCATCAGTCAGGATTTCCCCTGGCGGTCTGACTACGGGCAATTGGCTCGCCGTCGTCGCCTGAGCCCGACGATTGGCGATGCACGGACCACTGAGAA
Source organism: Thermomicrobiales bacterium (assembly GCA_050997095.1). Taxonomy (GTDB): domain Bacteria; phylum Chloroflexota; class Chloroflexia; order Thermomicrobiales; family UBA6265; genus JBPCRG01. The sequence goes on from JBPCRG010000627.1 coordinate 5,703, forward strand.
CGTCTGGATTCCTCCTTCGTCGGAATGACGGCCTGGGCGCGGCTCGTCCGCACTCATTAAGTGGCGCGAAGGACCCTTCGTCTTCATCGACCGGCTTGGTCCGGACACCGGGAGCTATCGCCGCCAGACCAGCCACGCGGCAGCGACGACGATCAAGACCCAGACCAGCACGATGACCGCGGCGGCGCGCCGGTTCGCCGGCCCCGGCGGATCGGCGCGGACGCGTTCCCGCGAATCACGCATCACTTCGGGCGGGATCAAGCGCAGGGCGAGGGCGATGCCGAGCGGAAGCAGGATCAGGTCGTCGAGCAGACCGAGCACGGGGATGAAGTCGGGGATCAGGTCGATCGGGCTCAGCGCGTAGGCCACCACGAGGACGACGACCGCCCGGGCATGCCACGGGGTGCGTGGATCGCGGGAGGCGAGCGCCAGCGCGCGGATCTCCGTCTTGAGCTTTCGGGCTTCCGCCTTCCATCGCTCCATCATCGGGGCGTCAGGTTTGGTCCGGATCGAGCCACTTGGTCGTGACAGGGGGCCGGAACGCCCGCATCCGCGCCAGGAGCCGTGCCGCGTCGTCGTCGTGGATCACGAGCGCGCGATGGTCCGGGCGGAGAAACCCCTCGTCGACGGCGTGGTCGAAGAGCGCGATCAACCCGTCGTAGAAGCCGTGGACGTCGACGATCCCGATGGGTTTCCGATGCAGGCCGAGTTGGCTCCAGGTCAAGATCTCGCAGAGCTCCTCGAAGGTGCCGAAGCCGCCCGGCAGCGCGATGAAGCCATCGGCGAGCGAGGCCATCTTCGCCTTGCGCTCGTGCATCGTCTCGACCACGTGCAGCTCCGTCAGCGACTCATGGGCGACCTCGCGCCGGGCCAGCGCCTCGGGGATCACGCCGACCACCTCGCCGCCGGCGGCCAGCGCGGCGGAGGCGACCACGCCCATCAGGCCGACCCTGCCGCCCCCGTAGACGAGGCGGATGCCGGACGCGGCGAGGAACGCGCCCAGCCGTTCCGCGGCGGCCGCGTAGGCCTGACGTGAGCCGACGTTCGACCCGCAGAAGACGCAAATCGAGGCGAGCGCCAGGCCCTTGCCGTTGGCCGCGCCGGAGGAATCTGGATCGGTCACGGCGTCGCTCGCGCTCCTTCGGGGCTAGAAATCCTCGTCGAGGCTCGCGAAGAGACGAGCGATATCGACAGACAAGCCTGGAATGACTATTGACGTTAGCCAACCTTCGACCGGGGCGATCTCCTCGTAGGCGGCGTGGCGCAAGACGTAGGCGCGCAGCGTGCGGCGTTCGGGATCGGCGAGCCAGTACTCCCTGACACCGTGCTCCGCGTAGAGCGCGAACTTGCGTTCAGCGTCGTAGCGCCGGCTCGACGGGGAGATCGCCTCGACCACCATATCGGGCGGCGCGAACACCGTGTTGCCGCGATAGGCGTGCAATGTCGCGTTCAGAAGCACGACGAGATCGGGCTGGACCTGATCGAAGTCGGTGAACCGGACGTCCACCGGCGCGAAAAACGCCTGACCGAGGCGAGACGCACCCAACACGCCCTGAATCAGTAGGAGCAGCTCCCGGAGGATCGTCTGGTGGGCGCGACTTGGCGCAGGCGACACGAATAGCGCTCCTTCAACGATTTCATATCGCTTCCCGTCGTCAGGGAACGTTTCCAGATCAACGACAGTGACGAGTTTGACGGTC
>JBPCRG010000526.1:0-10956 GCA_050997095.1 Thermomicrobiales bacterium
GCCACCGGGCGGGCGACGTTCACGTTCTACGAGCCGCGGATGTCGGCGATCGTGGTCAACCGGATCCAGCGGGAAGGCGAGCTGCGGCGGGCGATCGCGCAGAACGAGCTGCGGCTCCACTACCAGCCGACGTTCGACCTCCCCACCGGCGGCATCGTCAACGTCAAGGCGCTGGTCCGCTGGCAGCACCCGGAGCTCGGCCTGCTGCCGCAGGGCGACTTCATCGCCGCGGCGGAGGCCTCCGGCCAGATCGTGGCGATCGGCGCCTGGGTGCTGCACGAGGCGTGCCTCCAGGCGCAGCGCTGGCGCCGGCTCGCCGCCGCCAACGCGCCGATGATCTGCGTCAACCTCCCCGCCCGCCAGTTGCAGCAGCAGAGCTTGGTCGGCGACGTCGCCGAGGTGCTGCGCTCGACCGGGCTCGACCCGTCGTGGCTCGAGCTCGAGATCACCGAGAGCGCGGTGATGACCGACGCGGAGGCCGCGCAGTGGTCGCTGAACGCGCTGCGGGCGCTCGGCGTCCGCCTCGCCGTGGACGACTTCGGCACCGGCTACGCCTCGCTGAGCTACCTGCGCGACATCCCGGCCCACACCGTCAAGATCGACCGCTCCTTCGTCGCCGGGCTCGGCACGGACGTCGCGAACTCGGCGATCATCCGCGCGATCGCCTCGCTGGCCGGCGATCTCGGGATCGAGGTCACGGCCGAGGGCATCGAGACCGTCGAGCAGCTGGAGCTGATCCTCGACCTGGGCATCGTCCGCGGCCAAGGCTACTACTTCACCCGCCCGCTGCCCCACGACGCGATCGACGCCCTGATCATGGGCGCCGCCCCCGTCTCCACCCACTTCTTCGCCCGCCCCGGGAGACGGGCGCTGGCGTAGGGGCCATCGAAGATCGACTGCCGTCGGGCGATCTGCCCGGGCGGATCGCCCGACGGCTCGTTCGCGATGCCAGGCGTCCAAAGTCGGCCCGGCGCATGCGCGTCTTGGCCGCGTGCTTCATCCCGCTCGTCTGCGTGACCGCCTCGCCGACGTTGAGGTGCTCGAGCAGCGCCGACATCTCCTGTCCGGGCCGTCCCTGGAAGAAGCCGGCCACTTTCTTGGAATCGGGATGGTTGATCCTGAAGCTGATCTTCGTGCCGACGTTGCCGATCACGTCCGGATGAAAATCGGCCAGGCCCTGACTCGCGGCCACGATCGCGATCCCGTATTTCCTGCCTTCCTTCATCAGTTTCGGCAGGGTCACGTCCCTCGCCAGCTTGTGCGCCTCGTCCAATACGATCACGAGCCGGATCCGCTCCGCGATCTCCCAGCTCGGCATCGCGAGGTAGACCGAGCGCAGCAGAAACGCCGAGAGCGCCAGCGCCAGCTCCTCGCCCCCGAGCCGGTTCAGGCCGACGACGACTCCGTGCCGGAGCAGGTCGGCAAAAACCGGAGCCCCGGCGGGCGGCGGCTTGAAGAGGTCGAAATCGAAGAGCGACCGGGTCCGGGCGATGACGTTCTTCACGCCGGCCTCCGCGGACTTGCGCTCGAGGGCCTTCGCGACCTCGCTGAATGTGGGGGGTCTGGGCAGCTCGCCCTCGTCCGGGACATCGCTGAATCCGTGGAGCCGATAGAGCTGGCGGATCGCCGTGAAGACGACATCCTTCTGGATGTCGCCCAGACCGAACACATGGTCGATGACTTCGGCGATGCCCTTCGCGTGCAATTGCACGTCCATCCAACTGCTGCGCGGGTCGATCTCGAAGGGCGAGAACGGCAGTCCTTTCGCGGCGTCCAGCGTCGCCGGCTTCGCGATCTTCGCGTAGTCGCCGGAGGGATCCGCGTAGGTGCCGTGGAAATCGAGCACCAGCGCCGGGGTCCCGGTCTTGGCCAGCTCGATCAGGATGCGCTCGACCGTGACCGACTTTCCCTGGCCCGGAATGCCGAGGATGAAGAGATGGGGGGCGCCGGAGACGCGCGGACTCCAAACGACGGGCTGCAGGTTGGGATCGTCGCCCAGAATCACGTCCTGCGGTGCGTGGCCTCCGTGCCCCGGATCGCTCGGGCTCGTCTCACTTGGCGCGACGGGAGTCGGGTCAAGCGCATCGACTTGCCCCTCGACCCGGGAGCGCTCCGAAGCGGGAGGAGGTTTGGCGGAATCGACCGGGGTGGCCGGCACCTCGGCGGGGAGCTCCTGGACAGGCGGGGGCGGCGGCGTGGGGGCGGGTTCCGGCTTCGGCCGATCGGGCTTCGCGCGCGCCCCGCCGCCGATCGTCAGGACGTCGATCCTGGTTCGATCGTCGACCGCGACGGTGGTGCGCGCCGACGCGCCGCCCAGGGCGATGACGAACCCGTGCTTGTTGACCGCGATCTCCGAGGACCCCCGCTCGAGCTGCGCGATCCGCTTCGCCAGCGTCGAGGCGGTGGCGTCGTCGATCATCCGGTACCGGCGCGACCGGGCGAGATAGAACGAGAGCGCGTGGGCGAGCAGCGAGCGCTGAAGCACGCTGTCCACGCGCTGGGCGTCGTTGAAGAAGCGCTCCCGGATCACGGCCCCGGTGGAGTCCATCTGGGCCGCCATCTCGAGCGCCAACCCTTCGAGATCGTCCAGGTCGTGCCGGGCCTTCACTTCGACGAGCGTCGCCTCCACCGTGTTCGCGGTGAACGAGAAGAGCACCAGATCGCATCGCTGCTCCCGATCGCCGTCGGGGCCGCGATCGATCTGAAACAGATCGCTGTGGGCGTCGACGGGAACGACGATCGCATCCTTCAGCCGCCCGGTGCGATAGAGCTCCGTGATCGCCAGGGCCAGCGCGACGACCTCGCGGGCGCGGACGTCGCGGCGCAACGCGTCGAGCACGAGCCTGCCCGAGACCATTTTGAGGGTCTCGACGAGGCGGCCCATGCTGAGATCGTCCTCGGAGAATCCAAACTCCCGGGCCGCCCTCCGCAGGATGGCCGCGGCCTCGTCGCGGGACGAGGTCGTGACCATCGACCGCTGCCCGAAACCGTCCTGAAAACCCGGGGCCGCATCGAGCAGATATCGTGGACGCTTCGAACTGTGCAGGTCCTCGTCGAGGGAGTCGAAGAGATCGGCGCCGATGAAGCGGTCGACGGTCAGGACCCAATCCGAGGCGGCATGGACGCCGTCGAGCAGGTCGATCTCGGCCGCGCCCATCTCGACCCGGAGCGAGGCGCGGGCATCGGCGGACTCCGCGCCCAGAAGGCGGGCGGTCGCCGCGCCCGCGGCGCGCACCCCGTCGGTCATCACGTCAGAGAGGCGCTTGTCGACATGGTGCGCGATCGCGGGCGCGTTCGGCTCGATCCAGTAGTTCCAGACGTGCAACTCGCCGTCGACCGCGAGCGCGCCGGCGTAGCGGACCACGAGCCCGAAGACGCTGAGGCTCGTCCGCGATTCGGACGCGGGCGGCGCGCCCATGTACCCCGGGTGCGGCGTGCTGAGATCCTGCACGATCGCCATGTGGTGCTGGTCCTGCCGGGAACCGGCGGCATCCCCCTCCACCTCGGCGATCGGGCGGAGAATGATCGAGAGCGCGGGCTGCAGGTGGTCGCTCGGCTTGGCCGTGGAATGCTCCTCGGCCGAGCGGCGGCGTGAATCGAGCCCGCGGAGGGCGGTGCGCCGCCCGTCGACATAGGCCGTGATCGTCAGCCGCGGCATGTCGAGCGGGTCGTCGTCGGCGCTGTGGTCGAGTTGGCCCTGCTGCTCCGCGGCGATGCCGCGCTCCCAGATCGCGAGCGAATCCGTGGCGAACGAGCCGTCGTCGGGATTGACCAGGGCGAGCAGAAAGGGGTCGGCGTACGGGTGCGCGTCGTGGAACCGGGCCATCGCGTCGGCGGCGCGGCGGGTGTGCTCGCCGTCGGCGGCGGAGACGGAATGCTGGATGCCGAAGAGCTCGCCCAGCGTGACCAGCTTCATCGCCGGGTCGGCGGTCCCGGCGGGAAACGCGACGCCATGGCCGGCGTCGAAGTTGCGGAAGAAGAGGTACGGCTGCGCGGCGCCGGGCCGGTGCGCGAACGCCGGCACGTTGGCGGCGGTGATCGTCGAGAGCAGATTGAGCTGCACGCTGCGTTTCCGCTCCGCGGGGGCGATCTCCTCGAGCACCTCCGCCCAGCGATGGAAGAGCGTGGCCTGGCTCGCGAACCACAGCGCGCGCAGCGGATGGGTCGGCAGAACCACCAGCGCGTCGATCGGACGCGCCGACCGCTCGGCCGAATGGACATGCAATGCGTCGACGCTCCGCGCGAGCGCGAGTTCGTCGCCGGCGGCCGAGTCGAGCCAGCGGATCCAGGCCCGGAGATGCTTGAGCGCGGCGTCGACCAGCCCCGGATCCCATTCGCCGACCTCGATCCGCCCCCTCACCTTCTGGTCGCGGACCTTCGTGAAGAATCCCCGGCGCGCGGCCAGGTACGCCCGCTCCTCGTCCGTCGCCGCGTGGTCGGGCGAGGCGGCCCGGACGTGCCCGATCTCGACCGGGGCGCCGCCGGGCTCGAGCGACCAGATGCCGAGCGGATCGTCGAGATCCAGGGTCCGCGCCTGAACCTGGTCCAGGAGCAGGCTGAACGTCAGCGCGATCGTCTCCCGCTTCGTCGCCCGGATCGAGAACGTCGTCGTCCGGTCGCCGGGCGTCCACACCGGTCCGGTGAGATCCGCCAGACTCGCCTTCGACGAGACGACCGCCTTGAGCACGCCTTCCGCCAGCGTGCCGGCGGCGCGGTGCTGCTCCCGCGTCTGGCCGGGCTCGACGATGAGCAGCTCTTTGGTCCGATAGAATGCGTCGCTGCGCGCGACGATCAGCTCGTCGGCACCGTTCTTCAGCGGCTCGCCATCTTCGCTGACCGCGGTGATCTGGACGCAGACCTCCGGGTATCGGTCGAAGGCCGCGGCGTCGAGCTCGCCGAAATCGAGGGGGATGCTGCCCGTGCGCTGCGTGCCCTTCTTGATCTCGATCGACGGCAGCTCGATGGGGTCGCCGTCGCGGTCGCCTCCCGCATCGGTCGGCACGATCTCCAGAAACCAGCGGGGCACGTTCGTGTTCTTCGGCTCCGTCTCCCAGAAGACCTTGAGCTTCTGCTTCTCTCCGATCGTGGCGAACAGCGGGGCGCCGATCGATTTCTGGCCGAGCCCGGTGAGCTTGGCGTTCCGGCCGCCGTGCTCGTCGACGAAGGGGATCATGGCGACCCGGTCGCAGTCCGCCGGCGGGTTTTCGATCGGCCGCCACTGGTCGAACGTCGCGTCGCGATCGGCGGCAAGCCCTTCCGCCCAGGCCTTCGTGTTCTGCAGATTGGCCCCGCGCAGGCGGTCGATCACCGCCTTGCCCGACGCGCCGGTCAGTTTGAGCTGGGCGACGCGGTCCGCGAGCGACGCCGAGACCCGGCCCGGCCGCGAGATCTCGACCACCGCGTTGCGGTTCAGCCGCAGCCGGTCGGCATACGTCGCCGACCCGTCCGGGACGAGCCCGACCCGCCAAAGCTCCAGCCCGGCCTGCTCCGCCTCGCCGCGATTGATCCGGGCCTGGGCCGCGAGCGCGAAGTCGAGCAGCTCCGAGTACGTCGGCCGGAAGCGGGTGGTCGAGAGGGCCTGGATGCCCGCCACGAGCCGGGCGACGGATTTGACCTCGGGACTCGCGAGGAATTCCTTGCAGGCGGTCGCGATCAGCGCCGGGCCGTTGAGCTCCGAGAACGAGTTGCCGAGCGAGCTCGCGGTCGAGTCGTGCGTGCCCGCGGGGACGAAGAGGCAGAAGACGCCCTCCTTGCGGTTCCGGATCTCGACGGCCTGGTCGGCCGAGACGTCGGACGGGACGCCCGCCGTGCGGGACGACGCGAGGATCCTGACCTGAAGGCCCTCGGGACGGCCGTCTGCGATCAGCCGCACGAGTTCGCGCGACAGCGGCTCGTCGAGGTGGTTGACGCGCACGCAGTGGCCGGCCTCGACGCCGTCCAGCGCCCGTGAGATGACCCCGGCGAGCAGATTCGCCGTCGATTCGCCGGCTGCTGCTCGAGTTGCGGAAGGCATGGTCGGTCCTTTGCATTGGATGGTCACGGATGGGTGGCTAGGAATGGACAAGCGAGCCGGCGGGTTCGAAGAACGGCGGGGTGAGCTTCTGGACGGAGAAGTCGTCCGAGCGGTCCTCGAAGATGCCCATCTGCCGCAGCCGCCGGAGCATCGCCTGAAGATTCTCGCGTGCTGCGGCCATGGGCTCGGGGCTGTCGAAGCCGAGCCCGGCGGGAGGCCGGTCCACGATCACGCCGAACCGGAGCTCCAACCATTCGAGGAAATCGCGCAGGCCGAACCGCTGCGGGTTCGGGTTCGTCTCGGCGTCCCACCCGTCGTAGTCGACCGCCCGGAGCTGGACCAGCACCGAGAGCAGATCGTTGCCCGGCGCGTAGCACCACGTCCGCCGGTCCGACGGCGCGTTGATCAGGCCCCAGGGTTTCCCGACGCCGCCGATTGAAAGCCACCAGCCTCCGAGATTCTTCCGAATAGTTTTTATCTGAGAGATCAGCAACAACTCGACAATCTGCTCGTCGAGCGAAGCCCGATCAGAGACGAGGCGATCAACTATATGTTGTGCATCAGAACGGGCCTCATTGTCGTCCACCTTTGACTCCGCAATGTTTAGTTCAAGAATGGCATCGACGTCACCCCCGACTTGAACATCGATTCGCGGGCCGATATGGGTATCTTCTGGCATCAGCGCTAAGGCTTGCAGGTATTCCGGCGTATGTTTCCCGTCAAGGGCTGCATCAATATGCGTCCTGAAAAGCGGATTCCTTTTCAACGATGTCATCGCGCTTTCAAGATATCTGAGCTTGAGAACCGCTCGGACGAACAGATCAATCTGCTCCTGGTCTCGACGGACGCATGAGATCGCCATTGCACGACTATTGCTCTTCAGGTTTCCTGTCATATCGATGTATATCTCGGGAGGGCTCTTGCGTCCGCCATCGACGACCATTGCATCGGGCAGACTCGTCGGAGAAGCAATGAGTGCAGGCAGCGCGTGAAATGATTTGACCGTCATTACCGAGAGCTGAAAGCCTATGATCGCAATTACCTGGTCGATGAGGAGGGGAATCGGAAGTCGATTCTTATAGGTGATTAGGAACTGGCGAAGCATCATCGCAAAATTTCTGTGGAAGTCGACTAGCGGCTGCGAAGCGACATATGGGTTGGCAGTTCGCTTTGGTTCAACCGTCTCGAATCCGTCGACATAACTCAGCGACAACTCAGTAACAACGTCGATGCCTTCATGCGAACCTGGAATTCGAGACGCCGACGGCTTGGGGAAACCAGTGATCTTGACACCAGTTCCGAACGCTTCCACCAAAAATTTTTGGAGGTTGTTGGAGTTGTTATTCCATCCCTCAAGCAGTAGTTCGTACAGAAATCGATCTACCTGCCGGAATCCGACAGCATTTGTTGGAAAACCTGCCTTAAAGGATGCCAAGGAATAGGGTACTAACCCGTCTATTTGAGGCTGACGCGTCGTCTGGATGCGAACCATTCGAATGAGCGAAGATCGAACGATTTTGCCGAGTAGTTCATGGCCAGCGACATCATCGAATCCGAACAGCCTTGGATTACGGATCAGAATGTTAATTGATTTGGCAATGTCTGCGTCTTCGGAGGTTCCGCGAGAGCTGTCTCTCCCTTCGAGCATTGAAAGCCGGAAGACTTGCGGCAAGATCGTCTCTAGAGAGAGGCCGTTCATCTCAAACGGCATGGCTTTCGGGAAGCGGAACCCTTTGAGGTGTTTGGGCAGTTTGATGGTGGCCATGTCGGATCGTTCCTCGTACTTCGCGCGCGGGTGTCAGGCGTCTTGGCGGGCGATCTTTTCGCCGTCCTTGACGATCCAGTGGCGGCGGCCGCCTTCGATCACGAGCAGGCGGTCGGTGGAGTAGCGCTGGAGGCGGCTCTTGAACGGTCCGAGCTCCTCGAGCAGGGGCTGCAATTCCTGGCTCGTCGGCTCGAGCCCGTCCGCCAGGCGGACCAGAATCTCCACCAGGTCGAGGTTGAGCTGGACCCGGGCATTGGCTTTCGCATAGGTGAGCGTGATCGACCGGGGCTGCGTCTCGACGAGGTGGCGGCCGCGCGGGGCGGGGACGGAGAGGCGGAAATCGCCGGCGGGGTACGACTTCACCATCTCGATGTCGAACTCGTCCGACTTCTTGACGCTGAGCACGAGATCGCCGGTCCGCATCGCCTCGGAGATCCCGTCCGAGCGGCCGATGCCGCGCAGGATCTTCTTCAGCAGCTCCGCGCCGTCGCCGCGGCCGGCGAGCACGTCGACGAAGGCGTCCGCCGACCGGTAGGGCAGCAGGTCGAACGGTGCGATGCTGCCCGGAACACCTGGAGCGAACGGGGCGCCTTCCAGCACCAGGCGCCGTTTGACGGCGGAGATCCAGGCGTCGAGCTTGACGGGGTCGTCGCCCGCGGGCGGCGGCTCGTCGCGGCCGTCGAGGAAGAGGGCGGCGCGTTTCGCCGCGTCGTCCGGGCGATGGTTGAAGTAGAGGAAGCGCTCCAGCTTCGGGTGCGCGAAGCGGGCGGGGTCCAGCCAGCGGATCTCGCCGAGCACGAGATCGCGCGAGGCGTCGGTCGTGAAGATCGTGTCCCAATATTTGCCGCTCCAGGCGAACGGCAGGACCTCGGGGTCGGGCGACGCGAAGTCGGCGGGGGCGAGATCGCCGGTGATGATCAGCGCCAACGCCGAGCGGAGGTCGCGCACGGTGGTGGGGCGGTCGCCGCGGAGATGGGCGAGCAGGAGCAGCCGCTCAAGCCGTTCGGCCTGGGAGTCGGGCCCGATCCGGCGCAGCGCGGCGGCGTTCTCCGCCAGCACCCGCGTGTCCGGCATTCCGCCCTGCCAGCGATGCTCCGACGTCATCGAGTCCAGCATCTGGCGCATCACGGACGACGCCTCTTGGGCGGGCGCCAGCGAGACGTAGGAGCGCTGTTTGAGATCGACGAGCCAAACCGGTCGATTCTCCCGATTCTGCTCTTGTTCCCGGTCGGCGCCGTCGGCCGTCGCCCGGTTCAGTTCGCCCGTGAGCCAGGGGAAGCGGGCGGGAAAGGCCTCCATCACCTCGGCCAGGCGGCCGTCGTTGATCGCGACCAGGACGGTCAGGTTCCGGTCGGGATCGTGGCCGTCGTGGCCGCGGAGCCGGTTCGCGAGCTGCTCGTCCGCCGACAGACCGGCGACGGACTCGGACGCATCGAAGCAGGCGCGGTAGACGTGGCCGCCGGTCTCCGCCTCCCAGCCGCTCGGATCGGCCGCGCCCAGAATTTGGGCGCCGTCCCGTTTGAGCCGGTCGCGCACCTTCTCCAGAAAGGCGGTTTTGCCGTCGCCGGGATTGCCGCTGAGGAAGACGACCGGGGGCCGACGCGTCTGGATCTCCGGCCAAAGCAGGCTGTCGAGCCCGGTCCGCACATAGGTGTCGCGGGCGAAATCGGTGTCGAGCCCCCGGTTGTCGGAGTTGCCGCGCCTGCTGTTGCGGAAGACGCCTCTGAGCTTGTCGATCCAGTCCTCGGTGGCGGCGACCGCCTTCGCCGGCGCGGGCGGATCCGGGTCGGGGTCCGGACCGATGATCCGGTCCTCCGCGGCGAGCGCGCGCTCAAGGTCGTCGCGCAGGCGGCGCATCGACTCGGGGCGTTCGTCGGGATCGGTCGAGACTGCCGTCAGCAGCAGCCGGGCGATGGGCAGGAGACGGGCCGGCACTCCCTCAGGGGGTGAATCGAGCGGCTCCGAGCTGAACGCCGCGCCGGCATCCTTGAAGGGGAGCACGCCGGTCAGGGCCTCGAAGAGCGTCACCGCAACCGCGTACCGGTCGCAGTTGGTCGGATGTCCATCCAAGCGGCGCCATTCCGGCGGCCAGTAGCGTGGCGAGCCGGCGGGGGCGCCGGCCGACGAGGCGTGGGCGCTGGCGCCGTAGTCGATCAGGAAGACCCGGTCGTCCGCCTCCCGCAGCATCACGTTCTCGGGTTTGATGTCGCGGTGCAGCAGGCCGTGCTTCTCCAGATGGACGCCCGCGCTCAGCAGCCCGCGGGCGACGTTCGCCCAGCGGTCGCGGTCGTGCCGGATGGATGGGATCCGGGCGCGCAGCGTCTCGCCGTCGATGTATTCGAGCCGGCTTTGGAAGAAGGGCACGCCGCGGTCGAACATGCCCAGCGCCTTGGGCAGGTTCTCGTGCGGGTGGTCGAGGAGCAGATTGAATTCGCGCACCGCCGGGCTGGTCGGCGCGATGTCGCCCGACCGGAGGTATTGCTTGCCGGCGATGAGACGGCCATTGACCCGATCGAGGACGAGATAGGTCCGCGCGCTCGAACCCTCGCCCAACAGGCGCTTGATCTCGAATTGGTCGCTGAGCACGTCACCCGGCGCCCAGGCCCCGTCCTCGCGAAGTTCCCGCGCGATGCCGTCCAGCGCGGTGGCCATGCTCTTCGCCGAGCTGCGGGGCTGGTTCGCGAAGGCGCCGTCGGTGAGGCAGCCGTTGTACGCGGCGCGAAGCTGGCTTGCGGCCGAGCCGGTCAGGAACGGCCATGGCGCCGATGTCTCGGGCAACGCCCCGTCGTCGGCCATCGCCCGCTTGATCGCCGCGAGGTTGAGGTTCGCGAGCCGCGGCAGCGTGACCAAAGCCAGGCTGTAGACGTCCGACGTCGCGTCGGCGTAGCCATAGGATTGCAGCCGCACGATCTCCGCGGCCGCATAGGGGTCGTCGAAACCGGCGGCGTCGAGCTCGGCGGCGATGGTCGCGGTCAAATCGACGTGGGCGGCGACGAATCCGCCGATCATCGCCTTCGGGGCGCCGACGGTCCGGTCGCTCCGCCTCGGCGGCGCGGGGTCGTCGATGACGACGTTTGACGGATTGATCGCGCGATGGACGACGCCGCCCTGGTGGACGCGCGCCAACGCGTGGAACACGGCGGCAGCCCGCTCCACCTCGCGAACCGCGCCGCCCTCG
>JBPCRG010000536.1:0-9763 GCA_050997095.1 Thermomicrobiales bacterium
GCCGTCGAACTCGTGGTTGAACCAGTCGATCGACCGCCGGTCGTCGGCGAAGGTAATCTCCTGACCCTGCGCGTTGGCGACCGTGCAGAAGTCCATCCCGGAGAGGGCGTTCAAGGTTCCGCGGGCCGGATGGCCGGGAAAACGCTGGTCAAGGCGCGGGAGGGTGGCGAGGAACGGGTAGAAGAGCGAGGCCGCCACCGCGAGCAGGGAGACGCCGAGCCCGGCGCGGGCCCAGGCGCGCTCGTGCCAGGCGCCGTCGATTCTCACTTCTTCCACCGCTCCATCCAGCCAAACGGGAACGTCTGCGGACTCACCCCTCTCAGGAGGAATCCTGTCGTCGGGGCGCGGGGCGACCAGCGCCGATTCCCCGGGAAAGGCGGACGATGCCATGACCGCGACGAGCACGGCGGCCACGATCGCCAGGAGCGTCCAAACCTGATTGTCGAATTTGAAGACCGTGTTCATCCGATAATAGACGGGATCGGGCGCAAGGTCGTCGACGAGAAAGACGAGCTCCATCCCCGCGAGGATGAGCGAGGCCGCCGCCAGCATGGCGCCGGTGAATCGGACGCCGATGTTCGCGCCTCCGAGCCAGAGCGCGGCGCCGGCCCCGGCGAAGAGGAGCGCGAGCCCGAAGACCGGGCGGCCGACCGCCGCCGCGGCGAGACCCGCCGCTCCGGCCGCGAGAACCGTCAGATTCGCCGCGCGCTCCACCGAGCCGGCGGATCGCCGCAACCGACCGGCCGCGATCGAGCCGAAGAGGAATGCCGCCCCGCCGACGATGAGCACGCCGGTCATCCGAGGCGTCGTTCCCGTCGTGCCCCGCAGGATCAACGCGGCGAGGATCACGGCGGTCGCGGCGGCAAGCACGACCAGCGGGTCGCGGACCGCGCGCGGCAGCGCATCGCCGCGTCCGCGCGCCAGGGCCACAACCGTGCCGACGCCGACGAAGAGGAGCAGGGCGCCGAGGTGGGTGAGGAATTCGCCCAATGCGGTCTGGGATCGCGTCCGCTGGAGCGAGCCGAAGAGCGCGACATAATGCTGAAAGAAGGGTCGAAAAAGCAGGTAGGCTGCGCCTGCGGTCGCGGCTGCGGCGATGCCGGTGACCGAGAGCCGCAACGCCAACGAGTGGAGGAGGCGAGTCGCCATGAACGCAGAGACGACGAAGAGGGCGGCGTAGACGGCCACGTCCCAGGCGTTGGTCGCCGCGAGCGTGCCGAAGACGAGCGCCAGCGCGATCAGTCTTGCGGCCGTGATTGCGCGGGCGTGCCCTCGCTGCGGGCTCTCGGTGAGCGCGAGCAGGACGGAACGGGTGTCGCCCGCCAGGGCATAGCAAAGGGCGATCGCGAGCACGGTGATCGGCCAGGCGATCACGTGGGCGTGGAGATCTGCGTAGAGCCCGGTGAAGTAGGGGAACTCGGTGATCGCGCCGGTGATCGCCCGGCTGCCCGCCCAGGTCCAATCGTAGAAATCGGGGTGGACGGGGTCGGGAAAGGTGCGGACCACCTTGAGGAACGCCGAGAGATTCCCGATCCCGACCAGCAGGAGCGCGCCGATCCAGCCGGCTAGGGGGCGTCGCGTCCGGCTGGAGGCGTCGCGTCCCACGGTCGCCGCGACGCTGTAGCCGGCGCCGGCGAGGAGCGCGATGACCGTCGGCTGGGCGAGGTTGAACGCGATCTCCGACGGGATCCCGGTGAGTTTGATGCAGAGGGCGACGAGGTAGAGGCCGTAGTAGTAATAGTTGATGTATCCGCCCGAGAACCAGGGGTCGTACGGCGGGAAGTGGGCGCTGCGCAGTGTGGCGTTCAGGTGGGCGAACTCCATCGGCTTCTCGCCGCCCCAGATCGGGTGCCACGAATCGGGGTTGACCCAGCGGAAGATCAGGAAGAGCGCGAACACCGCCCAGAAGACAATCTCGGCGCCCGCGATCTCGCGGCGACGGCGGCGGTGCCTGCCTCCTGCCTGTCCGCGCCAAAGCAGGACGGCGAGCGCCGCGACGACGGCGAGCGCGGCGAACGACCAGATCGCGCGGAATGCGAAGAGGTTGAGGCTGGCCCCGATCCAGACCAGGTAACCGGTGAGGAGCAGGGCCAGCAGCCTCGCCAACCCCCAGCCAAGGTCGGCGAAGCGGCCGAAAAGGGCGGCGGCGAACGGCGCGCCGATCGCCTGCAGCGCCACGAGCAGCAGGATCCAGATCAACAGCGCCGCCCACGAATGGCCGGTCAGCCGCTCGCTCCAGCGGCCGTCGTTGACGGCGGGCTGGTCGCCGACTGGCTTGTCGAGCATCAGCGACTTGGCGTCGGCATGGCGGGTCGGGGACGTCGGCCGGGATTCCGCGCCCGCCATCAGCTGGTCGTAGACGCCGCGGGCGACGAGGGTCGATTTCTTGTAGAGCAGCACCTGCGGGTGGTCGTAGTTGATGAAGGATTCGTCGGCGCTTCGATCATCGACCCGAAACCCGGCGATCCCGGGAAAACGGTGAAAATCCGCGGCGAGGGTGAAGCCCAGCGCGCCCGACCGGAGGAGCTGATAGTAGCGGATCTGGACCGGGTATCGCCACGGAGAATGGGTGACGGCGCCGGAGAGCCGGTTCGACGCGAGCACCACATAGTCCGCTTGGGAGAGCGTGCGGTAGATGTCGTCGGCGACCACCGCGGGATCCCGGTCGCCGTAGATGTCCATGGGGATGCGACGATACTGGAAATCCGCCCCCGAAAGCCCCGGCGCGAGGTCGACCGGCAGCGCCAGGTCCCAGGTTTCGGCGGTCAGCGAGCTTCCCGTCGGGATGTTGGTGAACATCCACTGCGAGGCGGAGACGCGCGGATTCGGCGCGGCGTAGATCGAGGTGAACGACGCGGTCCAGACGCCGACCGCGATGAACATCGCGGTCGTAGCAACGGGTCGGACCGCCCGCCAACGGACGCGGCCGAGGCGGACGATGATGCGCTCAAACGCGACGCCTCCGGCGACCGCAAGCGCGGGGATCAGCGGCGAGGCGTATCGCAGGAATTTGGTTTCGGGAAGGCCGACGGCCAACCCCTCGGCCGCCAGCCACGTGAGCAGAATCACCGGCCCCGGCTCAAGGTCGAACCTCACGCGCAAGAGCATCATCGCCACGCCGAGGAGACACAGCACGCCGGTCATCGGCCCCAGGCCCCAGTGCAGCAGCTGCCCGATTTGATAGAGAAAGGGCGTGGTGCCGACATACTGGCGGGTGAACGGGACGTCGAAAGTCCCCCTCACAATCTCCGACTGCTCGGAGAGCTGCCTGAGGTAAATGATCGGGCGCGCCACCGCGTACGGCTCGAAGAGCGCGAATCCGGCCAGAGCCGCGACTCCGGCGACGGCGAGGCGCTCGGGCAGGGCGGCGATGGCGTGACGCGTCGCTTCGCCTTCACTCCGGCGGCGACGGACGTCAAGAAAGAGGGCGGCCATGAGCACGACAGTCAACGTGGCGGCGCTCCCCTTGCACGCCATCGCCAAGCCGAAGGCGAACCCGGAGCCCGAGAACGAGCGCAGCGAGCCCGATTCGGCCGACTTGATCGCCCAGAGCAGCGTGGCCGCGACGAAGAACGTCATCCAGACATCCGTGGTGAAGAAATGCGAGAGTTGAATCTGGATCGGGGCCGCGGCATAGAGCATCGCCGCCAAGACCGCCGCGGGCGGCGATGCGACGCGCCTGCCGAGCAGGTAGACGATGCCGACGGTTGCGGAGTCGAGCACTGCGCCAAGCACGCGGCCGACGAGGTAGATGCGGTCCGCGGCATTCCAGGATCGGTCCGTCAGCCAGCCGAGGGCGGTCGCGGTCGCGTCCGTGGCATAGAGCGGGAGCACACCGTAGGCGAAATTCGTGTGCCGCCCGGATGCGGGATCGAGCGACCGTGGATTGAGCGTGGACTGCTCCGGGTCGATCAGATTTCCGAAGTCGATCGGGAAGGGCAGGGAGATCTTCGTGGTGATGGTGTTGACGACGTGCAGCTCGTCGGGATGGAGGTAGTAGCCGTCGTCCCAGTTGAGTCCGTAGAGCCGCAGCATCAGGGCGGCCAGCACGACGACCGCGCAGACGAGCGTCGGGACGGCGGGTTGTCGGATGTGGAAGAGGGCAGGGCGGCGTTCCATTGCTGAACGATTGTACGGGCCCGTCGCGCCGACGGTCGAACCTGAGTCGCCGATCGACGATCGGAGGGGGGCGCAATGATTCTGCGAGGGGAAGATCTCAGATCGCGGCCGCTCCGCGTCGTCTTCTTCGGTTCGCCGGACTACGCCTGTCCCGCGTTGCGCGCGCTCCATGCCGACGGCTCGTTCCGAGTCACGTTGGCGGTCACGCAGCCCGACAAACCGGCGGGCCGGGGTCGCCGGTTGCAGGCTCCGGCGGTGAAGCGCGCGGCCGAGGAACTGGGGCTGCCCGTGTTCCAGCCGGACGGTCTTCGCGACGCCGAGACGCGGCATCGGCTGATCGCGGAGGACGCGGATCTCTTCATCGTGGCGGCCTACGGCGTCATATTCGGCCCGAAGGCGTTGGCCATTCCGCGTTTCGGCTGCCTGAATCTGCACGCCTCGATCCTGCCCAAATACCGGGGCGCCAGTCCGATTCCCGCCGCGATCCTGGAGGGTGACGAGGAGACGGGAGTCAGCCTTATGGTCATGGCGAGCGGGATCGACACCGGGTCGGTGATCGCGGTCGAGCGGACCCCGATCGGGCCGGAGGACACGACCGAGTCGTTGACGTCGCGGCTTGGGGAGTTGGGGGCGGGTTTGGCGGTGGCGGCGATTCCTGCATACGTGACGGGCGCGGCGATGGCGATTCCCCAACCGGGCATCGGCGCGTCATTGGTGCGCCAACTCGTCAAGGCGGACGGATGGATCGATTGGGCGCGCGCCGCGCCGGAGGTGGATCGGCACGTCCGGGCGATGTGGCCGTGGCCCCGCGCGTTCACGACGATCTCCGGCGACGTCACGGTGCAGATCCACCGGACGACGGTGCGGGGGGACGGCACGGTCGGGAGGCCCGGGACGATCGGTGGGGCCGAGGGCTCCTTGATCGTCAGTTGCGGTTCCGGCGCATTGAGCATCGAACTTGCTCAGCTGCCGGGCAGGCGGCCGGTGGGGGGCGGGGAACTGCTGCGGGCCGGGCGTGTCCGCGATGGAGAAGTCTTGGGCGCGGGAGCGGCGCCGGAGGCGTCCACACCGATCGTCCGCGCGGTGGACGCGCTTCCGGGATAGGGTCGCGTCAGAGACGCGGGCCGCCCTTGAAAAAGCGGTCCAGCCACCCCGGACGACGGAGCGGCGCGCTGTACTGGATGTCCTGACCCCGCCATCGTTGCGGACCGCGCCGCTTGGGCTGCCGGTACCAGGAGATGAAGACCGCGGCGAAGGCCACCACGGCCGCCCAGCCGAGAAGGTGCCCGAAAAGCGGCGACCACCTGCCGATCACCCACGCGGCGACCGCGAGCAGCACGGACGCCGGGAGCCACGAACTGGGCATCGAGGAGGACGAGGCGCGCATGGTCTGCAGCCGATGCGCGAGGGACCAGCGGCTCTGGCGGACGTTCGCGCGAAACTTGACGACGTTCGACGGCGGCGTGTCCGCGCGGTCCAAGATCTCCAGGATCTCGGACTCCAACCGGGATCGCGGCGCCTCGGATCGGTCCTCCGTTTCGGTCGGGGTCATCGGCTTCGCTCCTTGTGGCGTGCGGCGGACGGATGTGGCTGGTCAGCGGCCGATGAAACGATCATAGAAGATTCTGGCGTCGGTTGGCTCGGACACGCCTTTGACGATCGCCCGTCCGTTCGGGAAAACCGTCATCTGGCGGCCGCTGACCGCGTCGGTGAAACGGAGCAGGAACCTGGTGAGGAGCACGTCGCCCGCGGGGCGAAGGCGCTCCGCCAGCAGCGGCAGATCCAGGGCGATCTCCGGCCGGACGACGATCTGGACCGCGTCGTGGCCGCACAGGACGGTCTCGCGGGACGACTGGACCCGCTCTAAAAAGTCGAATCGGGGGTCGGGTCCGCACATCGGGCAGTCGGACCGGGGGCCGGGAAGCGGGACGCGATCGAACGACAGGCTCCAGAGATCGATCGCGAGAAGATCGGTGTTGATGGCGTCGAAGGCCCCGACGGCGAGTTTGATCACCTCCGCGCTCTGAATCGCCGCGACCATGTGGACGGCCGGGCCGAGCACCCCGGCGGTGTCGCAGGTGGGCGCCGACCCAGCGTCGGGGGGGTCCGGAAAGACGCAGCGCAGGCACGACGTGATGCCGGGGCGGATCGTCATGCTCATGCCGTAGCTCGCGATCACCCCGCCGTAGACCCAGGGCCGCCCCGTCTTAAACGCGGCGTCGTTGATCAAGTAGCGCGTCTCGAAGTTGTCGGTTCCGTCGACGAGGACGTCGGCGTCGGCCGTCAGTTCGAGGATGTTGGCGGCGTTGACGTCGGCCACGACCGCCGCAATGCGCACGTCGCCGTTCACCGTGCGCAGGCGGGCCGCGGCGGCTTCGGCCTTCGGCAGGTGGTCGCGGACGTCCGACTCCTGAAAGAGCGACTGACGCTGAAGATTGTGGAGTTCGACGAAATCGCGGTCGATGATGGTCAGCGTGCCCACGCCTGCCCGCGCCAGGGAGTCGGCGACGGCGCTGCCGAGCGCGCCGCACCCGACCAACGCGACGTGGGCATCGAGCAGACGCCGTTGCCCGTCCGTGCCGATGGGGGCGAACATGCGCTGCCGGATATAGCGATCGGGGGCCGGAGACGTCCCGGCGAGGGGGGCGTGGGCACGCGTGGAGGATGCAGCGTTCACGGGATCACCTGGACAATCGAGAGGAATTGCGCATCGGAGCAATGAGCCGATGGTACAGCAGGCGACAATCCGTAGCCAGTCTGCCTGCCACCGACGCCCGATCGTCCCCTACGGCTTTGGCGTCGTCCCGTTCCGATCGTTCGGGCCGGGGCGCCGCGCGGGGGATTTGGCGACCCGATCGGTCAGCCCGCGCCGCCGGAACATGCCGCCGAAGAGCATCCGGCCCATCTGGTCGCCGACGCCCTCCTTCGTCAGTTCGGTCTCGGTCGACTGCAGCAGCTCGCCCTCCCTGGTGGTCTGGGTCGCCCATTCCGCCCGGGCATTCCGGGACCGGTCGAAGTAGGCCGTCAGCTGCTTTTCGATCGCCTCGTCGTCGCCGGACATCGCCTCGCTGAACCGCGTGAGCTCGCCCTGAAACGCCTCGACCCAGCGGAGGATCGACGCGCGGTTCGTCATCACGATGTCCCGGTGCATCGGCGTGGCGCCGGCGGCCAGCCGAGTCATGTCCCGAAATCCGCCGGAGGTCAACGTCTTCATGTCGCGCCAGGACGAGTCCTGGCTCAAGGCGGTCATGAGCGCCGACGAGAGCACGAAGGGCAGGTGGCTGATGCCGGCCACGTAGGCGTCGTGCTCGAGCGGATCGACGAAGTACGCCTCCGCGCCCAACGCCGTGATCATCCCGAGCACGGTCCTGACCGCCTCGTCGGAGGCGTGGACCGACGGCGCGACGCACCAGGTGGCGTCCTTGAAGAGGTCGGCGTCGGCGCCTTCGATGCTGACCGCCTTCCCGGCCATCGGGTGGCCGCCGATGAAATGGACAGTCCGCGGCAGCAGCTCGTCGGCCCATTGCAGGACCTCCGCCTTGGTCGAGCCGACGTCGGTGACCGTCGCCCCCGCCTTCAGCAGCGGCGCGATGTTGGCGAACGTCTCCTTGATCGCGCGGACCGGCGCGGCGACGACGATCAGATCGGCGTCGCGCACGACCTTGGCCAGTTCCCACTCGGCGCGGTCGACGGTGCCGAGCTTTTTCGCGAAGTGCTGCTGATCGAGGTCGGTGTCGAACCCCACGACTTCAAGCGCGGGCGCGCCGCCGGATTTGGCTTGCTCCGCGGACCACCGCTTCAAGCCCAGACCGATGGAGCCGCCGATGAGGCCCAAACCGATGATCGCCACTCGCTGCATCGCCGCGCATCCCTCGGGCCGCCGGCGCGCCGACGGCTCCAATCATTGCCCCGCGGGCACCGTCTCCACGTCGATCTCCCGAATCCAGCCTTCTTCTCCGGTCTGGGTTCGGAATCGAAGCCATCGCTTGCCGTCGTCGGCGGGGTTGGCGGCCGCGCGTTCCTCGTTCAAGTATTGCAGCGTCTGGCCGGAGGCGACCGTCGTGACCGGATCGGTGTCGCGCGACGGCCCGGATCGAAGGTTGACGGCGCTCGACGAAGAAACCTTGTGTGTCGCCTTGAAGGCGGTGCCAGCCGTCGGTTGCGGGGTCACGTCGGTCGCCACGGTCGGCTGGGCGGCGTCCGTCGGCGCCGCGGCGGGGATCTCCGTCAGCGGATCTCCCGCGATGGCGGCTCCGGGCGCGGTGGGATCCTTGGTGGCGGTCTTCGCCGTGGTCGGAGCCTTCGGGGCGCCGGTCGCGGCGTCGACGAAATCCCGGGTGAGCGGATCGATCTTGCCGTAGATCACCGCGAAGGCGCCGATCAGGAGCGCGATGGTCAGGGCCATGGACAAACCGACCATGATGCCGGCGCGGCGGGAGTGCTGGCGAAGACGATTCGTGAGTCCTGAGTCGGTCATCGCTGCAACAACGTTTCTCCATGGAGGGACCGGAACGCCATGCAATGTCGTCTCCACGGTCGTCCGGCGGCGGCGAGAGTATAGCACGGGGTCATCGGGCGTTCGTGGGCGATCCGACAGCCCGGTCGCCGTTGCCCGTCCTCAGACCGGGCGTCTACACTCATGACGCGTTGCCTGGAGATGCGAGGAACCACGCGCCGTCCCCGTCGGGGGAAAGCCGGGAGGCCGTCGTGCTTGCACTGTCACGTTCTGATCTGCGCCGCGTGATCACGATGTCCGAGGCGATCGGGCTGATGAAGACCGCCTTCATCGAGCTGTCGGCGGGCCGCGCCTCGGCGCCCGTGCGCTCGGTGCTGGACGTCGAGCACGGTCGGTCCGCGCTCCTCTGCATGCCGGGGCACGTGCCGGCGGCGTCCTCGCTCGGCGTCAAGATCGTCTCCTATTTCGGCGACAACGCCTCCCGCGATCTGCCGACGATCCACGCGCTGGTCTACCTGGTCGATCACGAGACTGGCATCCCCCTGGGGATCATGGATGGCGGCTACGTGACCGCGCTGCGGACGGGAGCGGTCTCCGGGGCGGCCACAGACCTCCTGGCCCGTCCGGACTCGAAAGTGCTCGCCGTCATCGGCGCCGGCGTGCAGGGGGTGACCCAGGCGGCGGCGGTCTGCAGCGTGCGGGCGATCGAGCGGGTGCTGGTCCATGATCCGCGCCCCGAGTCGTTCCCGCGGTTCAAGGCCGCGATCGATCGGGACTGGCCGGAACTCGGCGGACGGATCGAGTTCGTCGAGAGCGCGGCCGAGGCCGTCCGCGAGGCGGATGTGATCTGCACCGCGACGACGGCGCGCTCCGCGGTCTTCGCCGACGCGGACATCCGCGCCGGAACCCACATCAACGCAGTGGGCGCTTTCACCCCCGAGATGCAGGAGATCCCTGTCGAGACGGTGATCCGGGCCACGGTCGTGGTCGACCAGCTCGAGGCGGCGCTGTCCGAGGCGGGCGACCTGATCAAGCCGCTCAACGCGGGCGCGATCATCGTCCAACACTTCAGCGCGGAGCTCGGCCAGTTGGCCGCCGGGGAGCGGAAAGGCCGCAGTCGGGACGACGAGATCACCTTCTTCAAATCGGTGGGCAATGCCGTGCAGGATGTCGTCGTCGCCCGGTGGG
>JBPCRG010000628.1:0-5183 GCA_050997095.1 Thermomicrobiales bacterium
GGGCAGGGTGCTGCCCCGCAAGGACGTGCGCAACGTGGTCCGGGCCCTGGCGCTGCTCGGCCGCCTCGAGCCGACGCTGGACGACTGCCGGCTGCTGGTGGTGGGTGGGGAGTCGGAGGACGCCGACCCCGCGGTCACCCCGGAGCTGGGAGAGTTGCGGCGGCTCGCGGAGGAGCTCGGCGTCTCCGGGCGCGTGATCCTGACCGGCCGGCGGGCGAAGGGGGATCTGCGCTTCCACTACGGCGCGGGGGACGTGGCGGTGACGACGCCGTGGTACGAGCCGTTCGGGCTCACGCCGCTGGAGGCGATGGCCTGCGGGCGCCCGGTGGTCGGCGCGGACGTGGGCGGGATCGCCTTCACCGTGGCGCACGGCGAGACGGGGGCGCTCGTGCCGCCGCGCGACCCCGCCGCGCTGGCGGCCGCGCTGCGCGAACTGCTCCTCGACGACGGGCGGCGGGCGGAGATGGGCCTCGCCGCCCGCAGGCGTGTGGAGACGCAGTTCACCTGGCCGGTGGTCGCCAGCAGGACCGCCGATCTGTACGCGGAGGTGGCGCGGGAATACGCGGCAGGCGGATCCGCGACGCGGACGGCGCCGGGCCGTTCCTGGATGGAGGACTCGATGGTCGCCGGCGATTAGGCCGGTGCAGGCGGATGGACAAGCGTGCGACTGAGAGGACGGAGACCATTTTGGCATCGACGATGAACGGCGGGCGCAGGAACTCGGGCAAGGTCGCGTTCGTGACCGGGGCCGGGCGGGGGCTGGGGGCGGCGACTGCGGCGGTCTTCGCCGAGGCCGGATATCGGGTGGCGGCCCTCGATCTGGACGCGGCGACCGTCGCCGCCGGGGACGGGATCAGCCCGTTCTCGTGCGACGTCGCCGACGTGGCGGGCGTCGCGCGGACGGTCGACGCCGTCGTCGCCCAACTCGGGCGGGTCGACGTCGCCGTGAACTGCGCGGGCATCGACCACACCTATTGGATCGAGGAGATGAGCGTCGAGCAGTTCGATCAGGTGCTCGCGGTCAACCTGCGCGGCCCGTTCCTCGTCGCCAAGGCGCTCTGGCCGACCATGAAGCGGCAGGGCGACGGGCACATCATCAACGTCGCCTCGACCGCGGCGATGCGCGCCTGGTCGGGCGCCTCGGCCTACCACGCCTCGAAATTCGGCCTGCTGGGCATGAGCCGCGGGCTCGGCGTCGAGGGGCGCGGGGTCGGGATCCGGGTGACCACGGTCATCCCCGGCGGGATGCGGACCGGCTTCTTCGAGCGCTTCGTCGAGCAGGGGATCCCCTTGCCCGATCCCGAGAAGCTGCAGGACCCGGCAGACGTCGCCCGCGCGATCCTCTTCGCAGCCAACGCCCCCGCGGGCTCGATCATCCAGGAACTCCTCGTCACCCCCGTGGACGAGCCCAGCTGGCCGTAGGGGTTCTCGACGACAGCGTTCGCGGGTCGATAACGTCGCGAATCGCAGGGGATCGGGAAAGGGAACGCCCGGGACTGCGACCGCGTCAGTTTCCCCTGCCCGCGAAATCGACGAGACGCACGGAGACGTTCGTGATGTCGACCCAAAATTGGAGTTCGCGCCGGATCGCCCGTTCGTGCATCCCGACGACGAGTTCGTGCACGTCCTCAAGACGCTGGGCGGCGGCGGGTCCCGTCGGTCCGAGGGTGATGCGGCCGGCCATCAATCGGATCTCGGGACGGAGGAGCATCGGCGTCTGCTCGCGGAATCGCTTGAAATCCGGGTCGTGGGTGACGATCACGAACCGCTCGCGCTCCGCGAAGCACGAGATGACGGCGTCGGGAGTGTCTTGCCGGAGAACGTCGCGGACATGGCTGACGGCATGCCCCTTCAGCTCAAGCATGGTCGCCACCGACATGGGAATGTTCTGGTCGATGAGGATGCGCACCCCGAGTCGTCGTCGCTAGGCCGCGCGTTGCCGGCGCGCAGCTTCGTGCGCCAACGCCTGCTCCACGTCCGCCGGGAGGAGGTCGGGGTATTCGCGGATGATCGCCTCGACGCCGTAGCCGGCCTCGCTGAAGCTGCGAATGGCCGAGGTCGGGATGCGCGTCCCGGCGACCACCCAGGCGTTGCTCATCACGTTGCGGTGGCGGTCGACCGTCCCGACCTTGGCCGGATCGCGCCGCTTCAGCGTCTCCGCGTCGCGCTCGACCGCTCCGGCGATCGGGGCCAGCGCAATCTCCAGGGCGATCTGCTTCGGGTCGACGCCGGCGATCCGCCGTCGCCCGAGTTCGGGATCTTCAAAGACGACGCGTCGCTCGGAGACCCAGAAGCGCATGCTCGACCAAGGCGCGTCGACGTGCCGCTTCAGATAATCTCCGACCTTCGCGAGTTGTTCGACGCCGACGCCGTACTTCCGTCGCAGCAGCGTCAAAGTCCGCAGCCCCACGACGTCGCGGAACGTGTAGATGCGCCGATACGGGCCATCGATCGCCAACGGCTCCGGGTTGTCCGGAATGAAGACGCCGCTCTCTTGCCAACGCTTCACGGTGCGCCGGGAAAGCCCGGTCAGGCGCTCCACTTGCGGGACGGTGAAGACCATCAGCACGCCCATCGAATCCTTCCCATCCAGAGCAACGAACGGGTGCATCGTACCAATGATCGTGTTCCCTTGCGAATCACCCGACGGCGCCGATCCGCGTGCGATCATTCGATCCGATTCATCGTGCCCATGCCGGCCATGGGCGGCAAGACCGGAAACTCCCAGAACATCCCCAGGTGTCATCCAGGGGATTCCAAGCGCCGGACGCGACACTGATCGGGTGAGCGGGGGCGGCGATCCCCCATCTTGCGTCCGAGCACGGACCGCAGGGCGTTCAGCCCGCCGGGTGCCCGTGGACCCGAATCCAAGGGGATCCGGACGATTCGGGGCAGCGCCCCACGAGTGAGCGAGGCGACGCGATGGCATCGACGACCCTATCGAACGACGACCCACGCGCGGAGCACGCGGACGGGAAACCCGCCACCGCGTCGCGACGGACGATCCTGAAGGCCGGGGCCGCGCTCGGGCTCGGCGCCGCGGGCATGGGTGCCTTGGCCCACTCGGACGGGGCAACGGCCGCGACCCCGGCGGCAACCGCCTGCGTGTTGACGCCGGAACTCACGGACGGCCCCTTCTACCTGCCGGACGAACTGATCCGAAAAGACATCACCGAGGGCAAGGCGGGACTTCCGCTTCGCCTGCGCATTCTCGTCAACGACCCGACGGCCTGCACGCCGCTCGCCAATGCCGCGGTGGACCTCTGGCATTGCGACGCCCAAGGCTATTACTCCGGCGTCACGGGCGAGAATCCCGGCAGCGGCGCGACGATCGCCGCCGCCGCATCCTCGACGTTCATGCGCGGAATCCAGCTGACGGGCGCCGACGGCATCGCGGAGTTCATGACCGTCTATCCGGGGTGGTACGCCGGGCGCGCGATCCACATCCATCTCAAAGTCCACGTCGACGGAGCGGCCGGCGCAGTCGACGGCGGGACACCGGCCGCAGGAGGATCCACCTACACCGGCGGCCACGTCTCGCACACCGGTCAGCTCTTCTTCGACGACACCCTCAGCGACGAGGTCTTCAAGCTGGACGCATACGCGGGCCGGACCGGCTCGCGGCTGCTCAATTCGGGCGACGGGATTCTCGGCGCGCACGCCGAAGAGCCGGGCTTCCTGCTCGACATCACCCAGGTCACCGCGGGCAAACTCGCCGACGGTCTGGTCGGCACGATCACGCTCGGTGTCGATCCCACGGTCACCCAAAGCGCTCAGGGCGGTGGCTTTGGCGGACCGCCTCCCGGCGGCGGCAACGGTGGCCCGCCGAACGGAACCCCGCCGGCCGGGGCATGACCAGCCCGTCGGTCGAGACCGGCGTTCCTGCGACCAACCTGATCGCGCGCCCCTCAGGCCATCCCGGCTTGAGGGGCGTTCGGCACTCCCCCACTCCGGATCGCGTCGGGGCAACGGCATTTCAATGATTATGTCGATATGATCGCGCCGCAATCCGGCGAGGCCGCGTCCGAAGGATTGACGATGGTTGACCTCATGGGAGTCTGCGGGTAGGCGGTCGGAACCACGGTGGAAATGGATTGGCGCGCACAGGAGCGGTGAAGATGGTTGGTGAGGACGAGGTCGCGCGGATCAAGGTCGGAGACAGGGTGACCGGCAACGACGGCGGTTCGCTGGGGGTTGTGCGGGAGATCCATCCGCACTTTCTGCTCGCCGGGCAACCCGACGCGCCGCATTCGGAGCGGGAGATCCCCGTCCACGCGATCCTCGCGGTCGACGCGGGCGAGGTGCGCGTCTCGGTCACGACGGAGTCGACGACCGAGGTCGATGAGAACGAGTAGTTCCACCGGCGCGGCTCCTCTTCATCCTGACCCCTCGACGATTCCAGGGTGGCGGGGCCGCAGGAACGCGTGAAAGGCGAGCCGGGCGTGACGGACGGTGAAACCGCGCTTTTCGATCTGATCTCGACGCTGTGCGGAATTCCCGGACCGGTCGGGCACGAGGACCGGGTGCAGGACTGGGTGGCGGAGCGCTGGGGAGCATTCGCCCTCGAGACGCGGCGGAAGCGGGTCGACAACGTGCTCGCCCACGTCGGCGGCGCGGGGCCGCGGCTGCTCGTGATGGCCCACGCCGACGAGATCGCCTTCATGGTCAAGAGCGTCACCGACGATGGGTTCCTGCACATCTGGCCCTATTACGGCGACACCCGCGGCCATCCGCCGCGCTGGATCATGCCCCTGAACCAGCCGGCGACCGTCCTGACCGCGGACGGCCTCGTTCCCGGCGTCTTCGCGACGGCGAGCGGGCACGTCGTCGGAGGCCGCGACAACCCGGCGTTCCGCTACGAATGGAACGACTGGTTCGTGGACGTCGGCGCCTCCTCCCGGGCGGAGGTCGACGCCCTCGGCGTCCGCCCCGGCTGCCGGATCGTCTGGGACTCTCCGGTCCGGCGGCTCGGGCCCGCCCACCTCGTCGGCAAGGCGATGGACGACCGGGTCGCGCTGGCGATCGCGACCCTCGCCGGCGAGGCGCTCTCCGGGCGGGACGACTTGGCCTACGACGTCTGGCTCGCCTCGACGATCCAGGAGGAGAACGGGCTGAGCGGCGCGTCGAGCGTGATGGACGCGCTCGACGTCGACCTCTGCCTCAACCTCGACGTCGGCCTGACC
>JBPCRG010000631.1:0-5613 GCA_050997095.1 Thermomicrobiales bacterium
CGATCAAACCGCCGACGAAGCGCTCCATCGAGCCGAGCAGGGTGCGGTGGATCATCACCGCGCGGTGCCTCTCGCCGTCCTCGCCGATGTAGTTGACGTCGAAACGCTCCGGCAGATTGAAGTCGACCTGGATCGTCGGCCCCGTCCATTCCCGGCCCAAAGCGTCGACCCATTTGACGTCGATCTTCGGCCCGTAGAAGGCGCCGCCGCCCTCGTCCATCTTGTAGGCCACGCCCTGCGACTCCATCGCGGTGCGCAGCGCGTCGGTCGCGCGGTTCCAGACGTCGTCGCCGCCGATCGACTTCTCCGGTTTCGTGGCGAGGTAGGTCTGGACCTCGTAGCCGAAGATGCGGGCGAAGTACATCGCGAGATCGACGACCCCGGCGATCTCGGCGACCACCTGCTCGGGGGTGCAGAAGATGTGCGCGTCGTCCTGGGTGAAGCCCCGGACCCGCAGCATCCCGTGCAGCGTGCCGGAGCGCTCATAGCGGTAGACGGTGCCGAGTTCCGAGAGGCGGACCGGCAGGTCGCGGTAGGAGCGCACGCCGCTCTTGTAGATCATGATGTGGCAGGGGCAGTTCATCGGCTTGAGGTAGTAGTCGACCTCCTCGATGGACATCGGGGAGTACATGTTCTCCCGGTACGTCTCGAGGTGGCCGGAGATCTCGTAGATCTTCTGCGAGGCGATGTGCGGCGTGTAGACGAGGTCGTAGCCGCGCGCCCGCTGCTCTTTCTGCTCGAACTGCTCGATCAGGTAGCGGATCATCGCGCCCTTCGGGTGCCAGAGGATGAGCCCGGGGCCGATCTCCTCCGAGACGGAGAAGAGGTCGAGCTCCCGGCCGAGGCGGCGGTGGTCGCGCCGCTGCGCCTCCTCGAGGCGGTGGAGGTGCTGCTCAAGCTCCTCCTGGGTCGGCCAAGCCGTGCCGTAGATCCGCTGGAGCATGGGCCGGTGCTCGTCGCCGCGCCAGTAGGCCCCGGCGACGGACAGGAGCTTGAACGCGCCGATCTCCGCCGTCGACGCCACGTGCGGACCGCGGCAGAGGTCCAGGAACGATCCCTGGCGGAATGTCGTGATCTCGTCGTTCGCCGGGAGGGCGTTGATCAATTCGAGCTTGTAGGGATTGTCGGCGAAGAGGGCGAGCGCCTCCTCGCGGCTCACCACCGAGCGGTTGAAGACCTCGCCCGCCGCTTGATGGCGGCGCATCAGGTTCTCGATCTCGCCGAGGTCGTCCGGGGTCAGCGAGCGGGGCAGGTCGAGATCGTAGTAGAACCCGTGCTCGATCGGGGGGCCGATCGCGAACTTCGCGTCCGGGAACAACTCCGCGACGGCCTCCGCCATCAGATGCGCGCAGGAATGGCGCATGCGGGCCAACTCGAACTCCCGACCGTTCTCCGGCGCGACGGCGATCTCCGCCCCGTCGGCCACATTCACGTCGAACATGGAATTCCTCACAGACTGTCGCGTCGCCGACACAAAAGAAAACGGTCCGGCATCCCAAAGGGACGCCGGACCGACGTGGTTCCACCCTCGTTTGAACGCGAGGCATCGCGTCCGCTCGTTGGCGCCGATATCGGGGCGACCGGACCGGTCTCGACGCCCGAGGCGTTGTCGGCGGTCTGCTCACAGGCGGTGTTCGTCGGGGGTGATCGGATCGCGCTTTCAGCCATGGCGCGACGTCGCTGTCGATTCCGCTCCGAGTACTCGTCCTGGTCACGGCATCTGCTCTATTGGCCTGGACCAAAGGATAGGCAGGTGGGCGGGCAGTGTCAATCGGGGTCCGACCCGACCGGCGACGCGGCATCTCACGGAGGATCGGGGTCGGTGGGGGACGATCCCGATCCTCCGACTCTTGCGCCCCTCATCCCCGCGACGGCGATGCCGGCGCCGACGATGAGCAGCGCGATCGCGGCCGCCACGATGATCCCCCAGCGGGTTCCTCCCCCGTTCGCGGCATCGGGCTTTGGGGTGGGGACGGCAGTCGCCACGGGCGCCGAGCCCGGGGCCGCCGTCGCCGAGGGCATGGTCGGCGCGGGAGTGGCGGGAGCCCCGAACGATCCCCCGGGCGTGACTTCGCGCTGGATCACCGCGGCGTCGGGGTCGCGGAAATCGACCGTCGGGCCGGTGATCGGTTTTCCGGCGGCGATCCTGGCCGCCTCCCGCGCGAATCCGTATTCCAGCAGCGTGGCGTTGTCCTCGTACCAGACGTCGGGGGCCACGCCGTCGAGGGTGACCGCGATCATGGTGTCGGCCCCGCGGCGGGCGATCTCGATCAGGCAGTACCCCGCGTCGTCGTCGTACCCCGTCTTGCCGCCGATCAGGCCGTCGACGTAGACGGGAACGCCGCCAAGCAGCTTGTTGGTGTTGCCCACCGAATAGGCGCCGTCCGGGGTCGAGTACTCGGCCGTGCCGATGATCTTCATGAACGTGGGATACCCGATGGCGTAGCGGGCGAAGTCGGCGAGATCGTGGGCGGAGGAGTAGTGTCCGGGGACGCCGAGGCCGTGGGGGTTGACCAGCTTCGTCTCGCGCAGGCCCATGTCCGCGATGCGGACGTTCATCGCCGCCACGAACCGGTCCACCGACTGTTGCGGCGTGTCCCCCGGCTGCGCGCCGAGGGAGCGCGCGACCGCGTGGGCGGCGTCGTTGCCGGATGGCAGCAGCATGCCGTAGAGCAGATCGTTCAGCGTGAACCGCTCGCCGGGTCCGAAGCCCATGGTGGTCGACGAGGCGCCGAAGAGATCCGACTCATCGGTCGTGATCACCGTGTTCAGCGGCGCGAGCTCGAGCGCCTGAATGGTGGTGAAAATTTTCGTTAGACTGGCGATCGCGACCTGCTGGTCGGCCCCCTTCTGCGCGAAGATCTCGCCGGTCGCCGCGTCGATCACGATGTAGCGCTTCGAGCTAATCTGCCCCGCGACGCTGTCCTGAGCAGCGACGCCGAGGACGGCGTCCGCGATCGCCGTCGCCGCGATGAGGGCCAAAAGGGCAGCGCGAAGCGTCGACCGCCAGTGGGGGAGCCGGGAGCAGGCGCGGCGGGGTGACCCGATCAACGAACGACTCCGGCTCGAGCGAGAGCCATCCGTGTGGAGCAAGCGCGTCGCACGCCGGGATGGTAGCCATGCGGGTGCAGGAGCGTCAAGCATGGGCGGAGACCGCTCGGCCCGCATCGGCGGCGCGGCGTCGGGATCGGGCGAGAAGGAGGCGGGTCGGTGAATGAGATCGTGGTCGTCGGTGCGGGTTTGATGGGAGCCCAGATCGGCTGCGAATACGCGATGGGCGGGCACCGAGTGGTGTTCGTCGCCCGGAATCCGATGCAGGCGCGGGAGCGCATCGCGTCGGCCCTCGTCTCCGCGCGCGACGCCGGTCTGATCGACGCCGGTGATCTGGCTGCGGTCGAGGCGCGAATGCGGGTCGAGTCGGAGATCGGGGTCGTCTCGGCGGACGTCGGGATCGTCGTCGAGTCCATCGTCGAGGAGCTCGACGCGAAAGGGGCGGTGCTGGCGGTCGCGGCGGCGCGGTGGCCTGCCGCGACCCTTGCCTCGAACACGTCCTCGATCAGCATCACCGAGCTTGGCGCGAGGGCCGGCGCCGATGAGCGGATCATCGGCGTCCACTACTGGAACCCGCCGCTGCTGATGCCGTTGGTCGAGGTCATCCGCGGGCGATCGACCGATCCCGCCCGCGTCACGGAGATGGTGGAACTTCTGACCGGGATGGGCAAACGCCCGGTTCTGGTCGAACGCGACGTTCCCGGATTCGTCTGGAACCGCCTGCAGCTGGCGCTGATCCGCGAGGCGGCCTGGATCGCCGACGAGGGCGTCGCCTCGCCCGCGGTGATCGACGAGATCGTCCGCGACGGGCTGGCGCGGCGCTGGCGGCTGACCGGTCCGTTCGAGACGATGGCGCTCGGCGGGGCGACCACGTTTCAGCGGATCGCGCTCAATCTGTTCCCGGTGCTGAGCGAAAGGCAGGATCTGGACGGGGTGGATCGCCACCTGTTGACCGACCCGGAGCGGCTGGCCGAGATCAAGGGGCGGCGTGACGCGGGGCTGCGGGAGGAGCTGCGGCGAGAGAAGGGCTGACCCCGGGATTCCGCGACCAGCTGCCCGCCGCTGGCAGCCGAGATCGCTCTGCTAGCTTTCGGGCGATGCTCCAGCTCTGCAATGATTTTCGCTTCATTCAGAAAGATTCGTCGACTCCGCCTGAGGGCTGCGCTTGGAATGACGGAGGGGATCGGGGGTGGGCGATACTGGACTCGAACCAGTGACCTCCACGATGTCAACGTGGCGCTCTAACCAACTGAGCTAATCACCCCTTGCAGTGACTTCCGGAGTATACGGATGCGCGAAAACGGTGTCAAACCGGGCCTTTGCGCCGGACGGGACGCCGTGCAGCGCGGACTGCATCGTTCTGCGTTGTCGGGCCGACCGCCGACGTCGGCTTCAATGCAGATAGATTTTACGAAGACCTCCGGCGAAGCAAGAGTGTCGTCTTTGTCGGACCCGTTGGACCATGACACAGCGCACCGACTCCCGTCATCTGGCTTTGGCAACTTTCCCGATCGAGGCGAGTGCGAGCAGGATGACGCCGACCGCGGGTCGGTCGCGGGGGTGCTCGCCGACGTGGGCGAAGCGGACGATGCCGTCGGCGTCGAGGATGAAGACGGACGGTCTGGCGACGGTCTTGTCCATCTCCTCGTCGAAGTGGCGGAGACCGTAGGCGTCGATGACGAGACACTCGGGATCGCTGCCGATCGGGAACCCCAGCCGCGCGCCTTCCGCCGCCTCGGCGGCTTCCCCGCGGGGCGACGTCGAAATCGCCAAAAGCAGGGTGTTCGTCGCCTTCAAATCGCGCTCAGCGTCGCGCAGCTGCCCGAGCTGCATCCGGCAGGGTGCTCACCAGTGGCCGCGGTAGAAGAGCAGGACGACCGATCGACCGCGATGGTCCGCGAGGCGGAGCGTCTTCCCGTCCGGTCCTGCGATCTCGAAATCGGGCGCCTGATCGCCGATATGGACACGCTCACTCTTCATGGCGGCCGTCTCCCATTCCGTCAGTGGCCAAGGATGGCGACGCTCTTCGAGCGGTCGTGCCAGCGCAGATCGACCCTCGCGAAGCTGGCGACGAGCGACTTCGCCTCGCAATGGAGGGGCCGCAGGTCCGCGTTCTTCACCTTCCATTTGCCGAGCAGCTGGTTGATCACGAGCAGGCTGTCGCCGTTGACGGTCAGGCTCGCGGCGCCGGTCGCGGCTCCGCAGGCGTCGGCGAGACGGCGCAGGGCCTCGATCAGCGTGCGGTATTCCGCCTGGTTGTTGGTGACGATCTCGCCGTTCCGGCTGAAGTCGAGCCGCTCCACGATCTCCGAGCCGTCGGGACCGGTGATGCGGTAGCTGCCATACCCCTTGCCGGGGTTTCCCAGCGATCCGCCGTCGAACACGATCTGATACGCGGCCGAACCCCCGAGGAGCGTCATCTGCGGCAATCGAATGCTGTCCTTCCCTGACCAAATGGGTGAACGGAGCGGGTCCGCTCCGGAACTCTTCCGCTCACCCTTGATCCTTGGCCGGTCGGTATTCCTCTGCGTGCCGTTCACCGCTGACTGCCTACGCGTGGGC
>JBPCRG010000635.1:0-8635 GCA_050997095.1 Thermomicrobiales bacterium
CCCGAGGCCCGCGCCAGCGCGAGCATGATTCCCGTGATCAGGCCGCCGATCGCCGAGGGGTAGACGATGGTCATCATCGTGCGCCATCTGGGCGTGCCCAGGGCCAGGCCGGCCTCCATGTATTCGCGAGGGACCAGCCGCAGGATCTCCTCCGATGTCCGCACGATCGGCGGCAGCATCAGGGCCGCCAACGCGATCCCGCCGGCGAGCGCGGAGAAGTGGTGCATGCGCACGACCACGAGCTGGTAGGCCAGGATGCCGACGACGATCGAGGGCACGCCGGTCATCACGTCTGCCAGCAGACGCACGACGTAGGCGAACCGCCCTTGGCCGAACTCGGCGAGGTACGTGCCAGCCCCCAGCCCGATCGGGATCGCGATCACCGCGGCGATCCCCACGATTAGGAGCGTGCCCACGATCGCGTTCGCGACGCCCCCGCCAGTCTCGCCGACCGGGGCCGGCAGCTTGGTAAAGAACGCGACGTTGATCGCGCCGAAGCCCCGGAGCGCGATGTAGGCGAGGATCGCGATCAAGACGCCGACACCGACCAGAGCCGCGGTCAGGCAAAGCGCCTCGAGGATCCGGCCGCGGTTGCGGCGCCGCATCCCGCGCTTCGCGATCTGGGTGGTCGCCATCATCGCCGCGCGCCTCCCGGACTCTTCGCGAGCCGCCAGACGAGCAGCCGGGCGCCGACGTTCAGGAACACCGTCACGACGAAGAGCAGGAGGCCGATCTCGATCAAGGCGGACGTGAAGAGCGCGTTGTCCGCCTCGTTGAACTGGTTCGCGATCACCGAGGCCATCGTGTCCCCGAGCGAGAAGAGCGACCACGAGATCGAGCCGCGGTTGCCGATCACCATCGTCACCGCCATGGTCTCACCCAGCGCCCGGCCGAGGCCCAGGATCAGCGCGCCGATGATTCCGCTGCGGGCGTACGGCACCACGACGTCCGAAATGACTTCCCACCGAGTCGCCCCGAGGGCGTACGCGCCGTCACGCTGGCCGCGCGGCACGGTCGCGATCACCGCCTGCGAGATCGCCGTCACGGTCGGCAGGACCATGATCGCGAGCACGAGGCTGGCGGACAGGAATCCGACCCCGTATGCCGTCCCCTTGAAGAAGGGCAGAAACCCGAGATTGTCGCCGAGGAACGGCTCCACGTGGTTGCGGACCAGCGGAACGAGCACGAAGAGGGCCCACAGGCCGTAGATCACGCTCGGGATCGCGGCGAGCATCTCGACGAGGAAGCCGACCGGCGCCCGCAGGCGCCTCGGGGCCAGTTCGACCAGGAAGATAGCGGTGCCGACTCCGATCGGCCCGGCGAGCAGGAGGGCGGCGAACGAGGTCACCAGCGTGCCGAAAATGTACGGGAACGCCCCGAACGTGCCCTGCACCGGATTCCAGGTCGTGCCGGTGATGAACCCGAAGCCGAACACCTGACGGGCCGCGCTCGACCCGCGCCACAGCTCCCAGGCCACGAGCAGCACGAGCAGCACGATGCCGAGTCCGAAAACCGCGGTGACACCCTCGAAGAGACGGTCGGCGGAACGGGACGACGACCACCGAAGTGGCCGCCGTCCGACGAGTTCCGGTCGATCGACCGCTGCCGGTCTGGATCCGATCACGGGCGATCGCCGTCCTTTCTGAAGCTAGGCGGCAGGGGTCGCGACGAGCAGAGGCTGTCCGCCCGACGTCACGCTTTGGAGTTTGGCGGTCGCCTTCTCGACGACTGCCTGCGGCAGCGGGGCGTAGTTGAGCTCCTTGCCGTACTGCTGGCCGTCGTGGACCAGCCAATTGAGAAGGTCGACGAGCGCCTTGCCCTTCGCCGAGTCGCTCTGGTCAGTGTAGAGGATCACCCAGCTGAAGCCGGAGATCGGGTAGATCGCCTTGTCGTCGCCGGTGCATCCGGCGATCTTCTCGCGAAGGTCGTCCGGCAGCTTCGACGCCAGGGCGGCCGCGCAGGCGGTTGCCCCTTCGGCGCTAGCGGGAACGAAGGATCCGGCGGAGTTCTTGACGCTGGAGAACGCGATCTTGTTCTGGAGCGCGTAGGCGAGTTCGGCGTAGCCGATCGCGCCTTCGAGCTGCTTCACTTGACCGGCGACGCCCTCATTGCCTTTGCCGCCGATCCCGACCGGCCAATTCACGGTGTTGGCCGCGCCGACGTTCTTCTCCCAGTCGGGGCTGATCGCGGAGAGGTAGGTGGTGAAGATGTTGGTCGTGCCCGAGCCGTCCGAGCGATGGACGACAGCGATGTCGGTGCCCGGCAGTTCGACGCCCGCGTTGAGGGCCTTGATCTTCTCGTCGTTCCACTTCGTGATCGTGCCGGTGAAGATGGCGGCGAGGGTCTCCCCGTCAAGGTTCACCGGGGCTTTGACCGAGGGCAGATTGTAGACCACGGCGACCGCGCCGAGCGTGACCGGCACGTGGATGACCGCCGCCGCTCCGCCCGCGGCGGTCAACTGCTCGTCCGTCATCGGGCCGTCGGTGGCTCCGAAGTCGATCGTCTTCTCGGTCAGCTGCTTGATCCCGGCGCCCGAGCCGACCGACTGGTAATTGATCTGGACCGACGGCACGAGCTTCGTGTACTCGCTGAACGCCTTGGAGAAGAGCGGATTATCGAACGACGACCCCGCCCCCGTCAGCGAGACCGAGTCGGCCGCCGAGGCGACGGGCGCCAGCACGAACAGTGCGGCAAGCGCGAGTCCGACCAGCGACGCCGCCCGAGTCCTTTGCGCGCGGAAAACCATCCTGTACACCCTCCTCGTCGATTCACGACCCGTAAACCTGCGCCGGATGACCATCACCCGGCAGCCTCGCCCGACCGGCGGTCGCCGGTGAAGACGCGTTTTGAGGAAATCGGCGCTGGTCCGCCGATGGGCTCCGGTGCCTGCTCGTCGTCGGGAATGAGAAAGCAGTAGCCCGACCCGTAGACCGTCTTGATCATCTCTTGATCGACGCCCATGTCGGCGATCTTGCCCCGCAGCCAGTAGACATGGACGTCGACCGTGCGCTCGTCGACGATGATCTCCTCACCCCAAATGGCGTCGAGCAGTTCCTGTCGACCGAAGATCCGACCGGGCTCCATGGCCAGGGTCAACAGGAGCCCGAACTCCTTCGGCCGCAGCCTCAATTCCCGGTCGCCGATCACGGCGCGGCGCCGATCCGGCTCGATGTCGAGCGGGCCGCGGTGGAGCACGGCGGGCGGGCGGGCGGCGGGGATCGCCCGCCGACGCACGGTCGCCCGCACCCGCGCGAGCAGTTCGGCGAGGGCGAACGGTTTCACGACGTAGTCGTCGGCGCCCAACTCGAGCCCGTCGACCTTGTCCTGCTCCTCGCCGCGTGCCGAGAGGATGAGCACGGGAATGTCGCTCGCGGCCCGGATCTGGCGGAGCACTTGAAAGCCGTTCATCCCCGGCAGCATGAGGTCGAGCAGCACGAGGTCGAGCCGCGCGATCTCCTTTTTCGCTAAGGCGAGCCCATCCTCGCCGTCGGACGCGGTCAGGACCCTATAGCCGGATCGGAGCAGGTTGTACGAGAGGGTGCTGAGGAGCGTGGGATCGTCCTCGATCACGAGGATGGTCGGCTGCTCAAGCGAATCGGCGGAGCGGACGTTCGCCTGCGTCATTGCGTCCGCACCACCTTGTTGTCGCGATGTCGGCCACGTTGTTTCCATGCCGCGAAGCGTACCGGCCGCACGTTAACGGCCCGTAAACGACACGTAAACATCTCGTTAGCGGAAGGTCCCGGGGTGGACCCGCGATTGGCGCGATGTCGCTCAGGCCGTCGGGGATGCCGAAGGCGTTCCCTTTGGCGACGCACCCGCCTGCGGAGTGGCCCCCGACGCGACGGCCGGCGCGGACGCGACGGCGTCCAACGCCGCCGCGAGCTGGCCGTCGGCATTGGTCGCGGACGGCCCCGGCGCGACCGCGACGTCCGGCGGGATGCCATGGCCCTGGATCCGGTTCCCCTTCGGCGTCAGCCATTCGGCGAAGGTGATCCGCGCGGACGACCCGTCCGCGAAGTCGTGGACCCGCTGCACGGATCCCTTGCCGTAGCTCGTCTCGCCGACGATGCTGGCCCGCCCGTAGTCGCGCAGCGCCCCGGCCACGATCTCCGACGCGCTCGCCGACCCGCCGTTGACGAGGACGACGAGGGGCATGTCGTACATCGAGACGCCGCCCGCGAGGATCGGCTCGACCGTGCGGTCGCTCCCGTCGGGGTTGCCGTCCTCGAAGAGCGCCGGGCCGGCCGACGCCGGAACGAACCGCCCGATCATCTCCTGGGCGCTCTGCACCCAGCCGCCGCCGTTGTTGCGCAGATCGAGCACGATCCCGGTCACGCCGTCCGTCCGGGCCTGACCCAGCGCCGCGTCCAGCTCGACCGTGGTCTTGTCGCCGAACACGGTCGCCTTGACCAGCCCGACCGTGGTGCCGGGAATGCGCTGGTAAATCACCGACTGGATCGGAATGTGGCCGCGGACGACGGGAACGATCAGCGGCTCGACGACGTCCACCCGCCGGATGGTCAGCTTCACGGTGCTCCCGACCGGTCCCCGGACGAGATTGAGCGCCGCGTCCTCGCTGACGCCGCTCAGCGCCTGGCCGTCCGCCGCCTCGATCACGTCACCCGCCCGCAGACCGGCCTTTTCGGCGGGCGACCCGGGCATCGGCGCCGTGATCGTGACCTTGCCGTTCGGAAACTCCACCCAGACGCCGATTCCCTGGTACTGGCCGCTGAGTTGGTCGCTCAACTGGGTCTGCTTCACCGGCGGGAGGAACGCGGAGTAGCCGTCGAGCGACTGCATCATCCCCTGGATCGCCGCGTCCTCGAGCGTGCCGTCGAACGCCGCCTGCTGGTCCGCCGTCCGGGGTCGGCCGAAGTACTCCACGTCGACCAGTTGGCGGACGCCCGCAAGGCGATCCATGCCCGGCGCGGGAGCGGCGGCGAAGTAGCGCCTTTCGGCGATGATCCCGACCCCGAAGCTCGTCACCCCGATCAGGAGCGCGAGCCCGGCAATGAACGCCCATCGCCATGCCCCGTCCCCCCGGCCTCCACCGCATTCTGGATTCGGCTGCATTTCCAGATCCCCCTGAACTCCGAGCACGGGAGCGCACGCGCTCAGAGTCTACTCGCGGCGGATAGCGCCGACGCCGGGAGCGTGGACGTTGAGGCGTCGGCGCCGGTCGCGTGCGCCACGCCGAGGATACGTATACTCAGGAGCCTTTCCCGATCGGTCGGCCCGTTCATTCGGCGTGGGGTGGATCCACTTGCTGCTAGCGATCGACATCGGCAACACCCAGACTGTCTTCGGGCTCTTCGCGCCCGGCGAGAACGCCTGCCGACACATCTGGCGCTCGGCCACCCGCCGCGACCGCACCGCGCACGAATGGGCTGCGTTCCTGCTGCCCATGCTGACGCTGGCCGGCCTCTCGCCCGCGGACGTGTCCGGCGTCGCCATCTCCAGCGTCGTGCCCTCGCTCACGGCCGCGATGTCCGATCTCAGCCGGAGCCTCACCGGCGCCTCCGCCGTGGTCGTGACCGCGGACCTCGACCTCGGGATCACCCTCGACGTCGAGACGCCCGGCGAGGTGGGCGCCGACCGGCTGGCCAACAGCGCGGCCGCGTTCTCCGAGTTCGGCGGGCCGGTCGTCGTGATCGACCTCGGCACCGCCTCCAAGATCGAGGCGATCACGGCCGACGGCCGCTACGTGGGCGGCGTGATCGCGCCGGGGCTCGGGCTATCGATGGAGGCGCTGGCGAGCCGGGCGGCCCGGCTCTACGCCGTGGAGCTGCGTTTGGTTGAGAAGGCGATCGGCGTCGCCACGGTCGATTCGGTCCAGTCGGGCGTCGTCCTCGGCCATGCCGAGATGATCGCCGGCATGACCCGCCGCGTCCGCGACGAGCTCGGGGGCGTCGAACGGGTCATCCTCACCGGAGGCTACGGCAGCGTGCTGGCCACGGCCCTCCCCTTTGTCACGAACGTCGAACCGGAGTTGACCCTGCGCGGTCTGCGGCTGATCCACGCCCGCAACCGAGGCCGATCGGCCGTGGCGACCTGATCCCGCGCTTCGTCGGCGTCGCGCCCGCCGTCGGCGGGCGCATCGCCTCGGCGCCGATTGCCAGCGGCGTTCACATCCCTATAATGATCGTCACGACACCGCAAACCTGCCGACGACGACTTCCGGGAACTTGGCGGCATCGCTGCGGCGAGTCTGGCGGACGCACTCTTCCGACGGTTCACGGCCTTGCCCGCGACGCGCGCGGCAACGACGCCTCCCCAACCTCATGGCGCCGACGCCGCTCAGGTCATACAGCCTCCCATGTTGGCGCGCCCCCCGCGTCGGCTGTCGGGCGCGGCCCAGCCCGTCCCCCGGGTGCCACATCTTCAAGGGAGGACGCTGATGCAGCATTACAACCCTGACCGGATCTGGAACGTCGGACTCTTCGCCCACGGCGGCGCCGGCAAGACGTCGCTCGTCGAGGCGCTGCTCTTCGACACGAAGGCGGTCACGCGCCTCGGGCGCGTCGAGGATGGCACCACCGTCTGCGATTTCGATCCCGACGAGATCAAGCGCCGGATCTCGATCAGCTCCGCCGTCGCCCCGATCGAATGGAACGGAGCCAAGATCAACGTCGTCGACACCCCCGGCTACGCCGATTTCGTGGGCGAGGTGAAGTCGGCGCTGCGGGTGGTCGACGCCGCCGTGATCGTCGTCGACGCCGCCGCGGGCGTCGAGGTCGGGACCGAGCTGGCCTGGCAGCTGGCGGAGGAGCGCAACCTGCCCCGCCTGATCTTCGTGAACAAGCTCGACCGGGACAACGCCGAGTTCGAAAGCGTGATGGACTCGGCGCGGACAGCCTTCGGAAAACGGGTCGCCCCGATCCAAGTGCCCATCGGCAGCGAGAAAGGCTTCAAGGGCGTCGTCGACCTGCTATCCGGGCACGCGATGATGTTCCACGACAACCACGACGGAGGGTTCGAGACCGTCCCCATCCCCGAGGAGATCGCCGATTCGGTGCTCAAGTATCGGCAGCAGCTCGTCGAGGCCATCGCCGACCACGACGAGGATCTGATGGTCCGCTACCTTGAGGACGAGGTGATCGGAACCGATGAGCTGATCGCGGGGCTTGACCGGTGCGTGGAGGTCGGGCTGGTCGTGCCGGTGCTCTGCGGGGCGGCGACCGCGAACCGCGGCATGCAGCCGCTGCTCGACGCGATCGTCTCCTACCTCCCGTCCGCCGAGAAGGCCGAAGCCGTCGGATCGCTCGACGGCGGTCCGGTACGGCTCTCCGCGTCGTCCGAAGGGCCGTTCGCGGCGGTGGTCTTCAAGACGCTCGCGGACCCGCACGTGGGTCGGCTCTCGTACTTCCGCGTCTACTCGGGGGCGATCCGCTCCAACTCGCAGGTGTTCAACGCCTCCCGCGGCAAGCCGGAGCGGGTCGGCCAACTCTTCCACGTCCGCGGCAAGGAGCACCTGAACATCGACTTCGTCGGCCCCGGAGACATCGGGGCGGTCGGAAAGCTCGCGGCCACGTTGACCGGCGACTCGATGTGCGACGAGGCCCGACCGATGACGCTCTCCGGCGTGGATTTTCCGGAACCGGCCTATGCAGCCGCGGTCCATCCGAAGGCGAAGGCCGACCTCGACAAAATGGGCCAAGCCCTGCACCGCATCGCCGAGGAGGATCCGACGCTGCGCATCGGCCGCGATCCGGTCACGGGCGAGATCATCCTCTCGGGTCTGGGCGAGCCGCACGTGCAGATCGCCCTGGACCGGCTGACCCGCCGCTTCGGCGTCCACGTCGAGTGCGCCCTGCCGAGGGTGGCCTACCGCGAGACGATCTCGGTTAAGACCGTCGCCGAGTACAAGCACAAAAAGCAGTCCGGCGGGGCCGGCCAATACGGTCACGTCTTCCTCGAGCTGGAGCCGCTCCCGGCCGCCGAGTTCGATTTCGTCGACCGTGTCGTCGGCGGATCGGTGCCCAAAAATTTCGTTCCCGCGGTCGAGAAAGGCGTGCGGGAGGCGCTGGACCACGGGCCGCTCGCCGGCTACCCGGTCGTCAACCTCCGCGCCACCCTGACCGACGGCAGCTATCACGACGTCGATTCGAGCGAGATGGCGTTCAAGATCGCGGCGAAGGAGGCGCTCAAGAAGGGCATGCTTCAAGCCAAGCCCATCCTACTCGAACCGGTGTCGCACCTGCGCGCCACGGTTCCCGACCATTACACTGGGGACGTGATGAGCGACCTCAACGGCAAGCGTGCGCACGTCAGCGGGATGACACCGGGCGACGACGCGACCACCGTCATCGAGGCGGACGTGCCCATGGCCGAGATCCAGCGGTACTGCACGGACCTGCGGTCGATCACCCAAGGCCGCGGATCGTTCACCGCGCAGTTCTCGCACTACCAGCCCGCGCCGCCGACGGTCGCGGAGCACGTCAAGGCGGCCGCGGCAAAAGAACATGAGGCGGCCCACGCGTAGGCAGAGGGCGGTAGGCGGTAGGCAGAGGAATGCCGACCGGCCAAGGATCAAGGGCGAGCGGAAGAGTTCCGGAGCGGACCATCTCCGCTCGCCCACGTCGTCGGGGAAGGACAGCATTCGATTGCCGCAGATGACGCTCCTCGGGGGTTC
>JBPCRG010000659.1:0-2703 GCA_050997095.1 Thermomicrobiales bacterium
CGCCGGAGGCGGCCAGCGCGGGCTCCCCGCCGAACGCCGCGGCGATCCCGGCGGCGAGCCCGCCCGCGCCGAGGCCGCGGAGGGCGGAGCGGCGCGAACTGCGGCCGGCGAACGACCGGGAAAGCGCGTCGAAGCGGCCAGCGTCCATCTCTGTCTCCATTGGCTCGATATGGTGGCGGGGACTACAGCGGCATCGTAGGAGCCCGTCGATCCGACGTCAAGCAAGCGTTCTGGATGCGGCGCACGTCTCGGCCACGGCCCTGCCCGGGGCAAGAAGGCGGCGGCGCGCCAACCGGACCATCCTGCCTGCGAAATTTGGCCGGGCGGTGGACATCGCGCGCCTCCGGACGGAGCGCAACCGCGCGGTCAGCCCCGCCTCAGCGGCTCCACGCAGGATGGGAGAGGCGGGGCGGTCGCGGTCGCGGTCGCGGTCACAGTCGCGGTCGCGGTCGCGGAGATATGCTCCATCCGATCGATGCGGGTCGCGAGGACGCCGGTGGGTCTCCGGAACCGCCTCCCCCGCGCGTCGGCCATTTGGCATGGATCATGTACGTGAGGAAGGGAGAGGCGGCACCGGCGCGCTTGGTTCGAGCGTGGTCTCCGCCGCCCTCAAATTGTTGGAGAGGAACCCTTGAACGCTGTCCGTGGGGCGATGCCCCCCGCTTTTCGGCTGTCCGGGCTCCGTCATCGGTCGGTCAATCCCTCATGCGATGGCCGAGCGGTCGCCTGCGCCGACCGCTCGCGTTGCGGCGGAGGCCGACGCGCGGCGGAGCGGCAGGGATCCTGGCGACCGTGCCCATGACGCTGGTCATCCTTGTCGCGCGGCAGGTCCGGCTTCTGCGGACGCCGCCGCCCGAGGAGATCAGCGATCGCGTGCTTGAGAAATTGCCGGCGCCGCTCGACTCCGCGAGGAGATTCCGGCCACCATGGCTGATGGCGCACGGCGGCTACGGCGGGCTTTGCGGGATCGCCTATCACTTCCTGCGTCCGTGGCTCCCCAGAAGCTCCCGAATGTCGGGTCTGCTCTTCGGCGGGGGCGTCTGGAGTGTGAGCTATCTCGGGCTCATGCCGGCGCTTGATCTTTACCCTTGGCCCGAGGA
Organism: Thermomicrobiales bacterium; assembly: GCA_050997095.1. Lineage (GTDB taxonomy): Bacteria > Chloroflexota > Chloroflexia > Thermomicrobiales > UBA6265 > JBPCRG01. The sequence goes on from JBPCRG010000659.1 coordinate 1,101, forward strand.
AGATGCCACGCCTCGGCTCGCCGTCATGGTCGCGGCGCATGCCGTCTACGGAGTGACGCTCGCGGCCGCGGTCCGGCGTCTGGATCGGGATTGATCTCCCCGTGCGGCCCACCTTTTCCCTTCAATCGAGGAGCGCATCCAATGCGGTCGAAAAGCAATGCCTGACCGAGACGTCCATCCCATCGGCGCCGTGATCCTGGACATCGACGGCACCCTGATCGACAGCAATCCGCTCCATGCGCTGGCATGGCTGCGTGCCTTTCGCCGCCTCGGCCACGAAGTCGAGGCCGGACGCATCCTGGACCTCATGGGAATGGGCGGCGACAAACTGGCTCCCGCGATTCTGGGGGATGACTCGTCGGCCGAATGCGAACAGGCGCGTGCCTTCTGGGCCGAGGAGTACAGCGCGAAGGGCCTGATCGAGCACGCCGAGCCGCTGCCGGGCGCGGTCGACCTTCTGCGGTCCCTGAAAGACCGCGGTCTTCGGGTGGCGCTTGCCTCGTCGGGCGAGCGCTCCGACGTCGAGCGCTATGTTGCGCTGCTCGGCAGGAACCACGTCGACGAAGTCGTGACGTCGGACGACGTCGAGGCCACGAAACCGTCGCCCGACATCTTCGCGGCCGCGCTGGACAGGCTCGGCCATCCCCGGACCGCCTGGGCCGTCGGCGACACGCCGTACGACGTCGATGCGGCCCGCGCGGTCGGGCTCCCCTGTCTGGCCGTGCTCACCGGCGGCGTCTCCCGTGCGCGGCTCGAAGCGGCTGGGGCCGCGGCGGTCTGCGCGGGAGCCGCCGAGGTGCTCGAGGAGCTCGACCGACGCATCGGATCGTGAAGCAGCCACACGATCAGGGAACACGCTACGCCTCGTGTCTTGGTCCTCCCCGAACACTGCGGCCGAATGCCTGAGGAGCCCCAGACGCGCGGTCCGCTCGAAGCGGCCGGATCGAGTGGGCGATGGATCCCGTCGGTCGTTTCTCGATCCATCGTCTGCCAGAGCATCGGTGAGCACGAAGTGACGGAGTCGGCCGGCTAGTCGGCGAGACCGCACCATTCGAGCACCGCCGCGCCGATCACCTTCGCCGTGGGGACGACGGAGGTGAGGTCGAGCCACTCGTCGGCCCCGTGCGGATTGCCGCCGGAGGCGCCGTAGCAGCCGGCCGGGATCCCGTTGAAATTGTAGTAGCGGTCGTCGGTGATCGAGGTCGCCATCCGGACCGGCATGGCCGAGCCGTGGACCCGCCGGTGCCACCTGCCCACGGTCTGGACCAGCGGGGCGTCGGCGGGGATGACCGCGCCGGCGCTCCGGAAGCCGTGGTAGGCGACAACCGGCGGATGGTCCCGGAGCCAGGCGTCGCCCTCGGCCGCCGATCGCACCGCCTCCTCGATCAAGCCATGCATCCCCTCCACCGTCTGGCCGGGGAAGAAGCTGACGCGGCAGCCGAGTTCGCAGGCTCCGGGCACGGTGCTCGGCCAGTCGCCGCCCCGGATCACGCCGACGTTGAGGTTGATCGGATGGTCGACGCCCGCCCAATCGGGGTGCGCGGTCTCGTTCAGGCGACGGTCCAGGTCCTCGAGCGCCCGAATCACGGGCACGGCCTTGGAG
>JBPCRG010000704.1:0-4064 GCA_050997095.1 Thermomicrobiales bacterium
GCGACGCGCTCGAAAAGGATCGCCTTGGCCCGCCGATAGGCCGCGATCGTCTTGTGATGCTCGAGATGCTCGTGGGTGATGTTGGTCACGCCCCCTGCCCTGAAGCGGATCGCGTCCAGGCGGTGGAGATCGAGTCCGTGCGACGTGGCCTCGATGATCGCCACGCGCACCCCGTCATCGACCATCCGCCTCAGATGTCGCTGGACGTCGACGGACTCGGGCGTGGTCTGACGCGTCTCGGCGTCGAGCAGCCGGTCCCCGATCCGCACCGACATGGTGCCGATCATCCCCGTCCGCTCCCCAGCCGCGGCCAGAATCGCCTCGAGGAGATGGCTGGTGGTCGTCTTGCCGTCGGTGCCCGTCACGCCGACCACGTCGATCTGCCGGGAGGGATGGCCGAAGAATTCGGCGGCGATCGCCGGGAGGGCCGCGCGGGTATCGCCGACCACGATCTGCGGCACGTCCGTCTCCATGAACGACTCGGTCAACGCGGCGGCGGCGCCGTTCGCGACCGCAGCGGCAAGGAAGTCGTGCCCGTCGGCATATCCGCCCCGCAACGCCACGAAGAGGCATCCGGGAGTCGTTCGATTGGAATTGAACTCGATGCCCCCGACCATCCGGCCCGCGTCTCCGTGCACGACGGCCGCTCCGCCGAGGGCAGCCGCCAAATCGCCGATCGATCGGCGCGGCTGCGCCGTCTCCGGGTCATACACCGTGGTTCGCATAGAGGCGTCGGGCGGCGAAGGACAGGACGGGGTGATAGCGCCGCTCGAGGGTCGACGGGTACTCGACGATCGTCCCGCCGAATCCGATCTTGAATTTGTACAGCCCGCGCCAGTCGTCGCCTTTGGTCCCCGCGACGCGGTCGGCCTCCACCGCCGGGGATTCCGGGTCCTCCATCGGAATGCCCCAGAGGTCGTAGGTCGCGCTGCCGCGCTCCCGCGCCCACCGCATCGCCTCGAACTGGAGCGCGAACGCGGCGCCATGGCCGCGATGCTCCGTCGAGGAGGCCCCGTACATGTAGATCGCCTCGGCGCCGAAGCGGGCGGCGATCAACGCCGCGGCGGGCTCCCCGGCGACGCTCGCGAAGAGCAGCAGCGCGTCGTCGCGGAACGTGCGCAGGAAGTCCGCGTAATAGTCACGCGAATGTATCCCGAACTCGTTGCGGTCGGAGGTGTCCAGAAGCAGCCGGTAGAATTGGTCGATCGACGCGTCGTCCGCCGCGCGCTGCTCGAACACGACCCCCCGGCGCTCCGCCAGACGGACGCTGTACCGGGTCTTCTGGTGCATCTGGGCCAAGAGCTCCTGATCGGAGAGCAGCGGGATCTTGACGGTCCGCCCCGGCTGGAAATGGCCTCCCCCGCGGACGAAGCCCTCGGCTTTGGAGGATCCGGCGAACGGCAGAGGCCGATCCGTCTCGACGAGCAGATGGACGGCATAGCGCTGCCGACAGGCGACGTCGACGTCCTGAAACAGTCTCCGCACCCCGGCCGCATCGCCGTCGGCGAAGACTGGACCGCGGGGCAGATACGCAAGACTGACCGGTCCGCGTTTTCGGAAGAGCAGCTGCGCCAACGATTTCGCGCCCGACTCCTCCACCGCCACCCGGTGCGCGGTCCATCCATGCCGCGACTTGAACTCGCCCCATCGCCAGGACTGCAGCAGATGGCCGCCGAGCCGCAGGGCGGCGCGGTCCCACGCCGCGTGGTCGGCGGTCAGAGCATCGGTCGTGGTCGAGGGGACCGGACCGTCGAGAATCGGCGACGTGGTCATGCTCCGCCGAACAATTCGGCAGAGGTCGACGCCTCGTCGAGCGCCTCCTCGATCAGCCCGTGGTCGCCGCCGCCCTCGGGGGCGTCGAGCGAGCGCAACGCGCGCAGCGCCTCCGCCCCGCCGATCCGGCCCAAGGCGACGATCGCGGCGCGCCGAACATCGCCGTCATGGTCGTCCAAGAGCGTCGAGAGCACGGGAACCGCCTCGGCGTCGCCGAGCGCCGCGCTCGCCCGGGCGGCCTCGACCCGAAGCTCCGAATCCGGGCTCTCCAGCTCCGCAAGCACCTGCGGCAGCCACCGGCGGTCTTCCGAGCGTCCCATCGCGGCCACTGCGGAGGTGCGGTCCGCGTTGTCGTCGGATTCGTAGGCGGCGAGGATCATCGCCGCCGTCTCCGGCCCGCTGCCGAAGACCGCCAGACTCTCCAGGGCGCGGCGGCGGGCAAGATCCTCGAAGGAGGCGTCCGACGCGATCTCCAGGAGCGCAACTCGCAGACGCTCGGCATGGTCGACGCCAAGATCGCCGAGCGCGGCGCTCGTCGCGAAACGCCCCAGCCCGCGCAGCGCCTCCGCTCGAACGTCCGAGGACGCATCGTCGCGCGCGATCTGGAGGAAACGGTCGACGAGATCCTCGCCGTCGTCCTCCCACAGTCCCGCGATGCCGAGGTGCCGCACGACCGCCGACGAGTCGGCCAGCGCGATGCGGAAGACGCGCCCGAACAGATACTCGACGTGCCGTTCCGCCAAACCCGTGACGTCCTTGATCGCTTTGATGCGAACCGGCGCCTCCAATGTCGGCCACAGCGACGCGAGCCGCGCGGCGTCGGCCTTGGAGAGATCCGAAAGCGGAGCCAGCTCCGCGGCCGAGAAACCGCCCCGGCCCAACGCGGCGAACGCCAGGGCCGGGGACGGCTTGTCCGGCTTAGGAGGTGATGATGGGGACGTAGGTGTAGGCATCCGGTCCGTCTGGGTCGCGCGCGAACGCGCCGGATTCGTCCGTCTCGAGGATCGAGCGCAAGTACCGCTCGGAGAACGGCCGCTCGATGTTCACCGCCGCCATCAGGTCGTCGAAGATGGCGACGAACCCGGGACCATCGCTCTTGTGGTTCAGCCGCTCGAACGTCGCGGCCACGACCGATTCGGCGCGTCGGCGCACCTTCTCGTCCAGCGGCTTCTCGGAGGCGAAGTTGGGGAACCGCTCCTCGGAAAGGAGGTATTCGTCCAGCACGCCGCAGGCGTAGGCCGTCGGACGGTACAGGTACCGCTGGCGTCGATCCTCGAGCTCGAGCAGTCGCGCATTCTTCGATGGGGCCTGCTGATACTTGACGAGGTAGTGTCCGTCGTTGTCGGTCCGCTCCAGGGTGATCATCGCCCCCGGGATCAGGTTCTCGTTGTAGAAGTCGTCGAGCCCGAGGATGAATCCCCCCCGATTCGGCGTCGCGAAGCGGAGCTCGACCAGGTAGGTCGTGTACGACTGCGGGCACTCGAACGTGAGCACGACGGAGCGTTGGGCGGCGAGCACCGGCGCCGTCAGCAGCGTCTGCATCTCGACGTCGAACGGCAGCAGACCGAGGTGATACTCGTAGAACGTGAGCACGTGGTCGATGCTCTTCACGGACCGGGGAATGACCGGTTCGACCGCATCGTCGAGCAGGAACTTGTAGTCGGTTCCGATCTCGTTCGGCTTCCGGCGGGTGGTTCCGATCTGGGGCAGGTTGCTGGTGCTCCAGAACCGCTGGTTCGGGGTTCCGACGAAGTCGAATTCCCGGTGCTCGCGGGAGAGCCGGAAGTTGACCCCGAACCGCAGAAGATCGAAGTCGTTGGAGCCCGGACGCCCACCGAGCACGTCCTGCGCGAGCACCTCGTCCGTGAGCGGCTGCTCCTGCTCCTGGATGTATTCGCGGACGCGGCGCAGGTCGCCGCGGCTGAAGCGGGGAACCCGCTCCTCGAGCATCCACTGATCGCCGAAATTGGCGACCCGCGGATCCAGGCGCAGGCGGTCGCCGATCGTCGCCGCCAAGTCGAGGTCGTCGACGTCGTTGAACTTGGTGACCGGACCGGACGGCGCCCTGATCACCCGCGCCGCCGCCTGCTCCGGTTCCGGAGCGGCCGCGACGGCCGGAGCCGCGACGGTCGGGGCCACCGCGATCTCGGTCGGCTGCTCGGGCGCAGCCGTCTCGGCCACCGCCTCGATCGGCGGAGCCTGCATCTCCGCCGCAGGCGCCTCCCCCACCGGAGCGGCCACCGGCGCCGCGATCTCCCGCGGACGGACCGCGATCGGGATCTCAAGCGGGA
>JBPCRG010000001.1:0-3156 GCA_050997095.1 Thermomicrobiales bacterium
CGGTGCGGATCGCGCGGATCGACCCAGAGGTCCATCTGGTCCACATACGGCACGTTCACCTGCCGGTAGGAACGGCCGCCGTCGCCGGAGCGCCAGAGCTTGCGGTTGACCACGTAGAGGCCGTCCGGGTCGACCGGGTCGGCGAGGACGTGGCCGAAATACCAGGGCCGGACCTGGAAGTTGCGGTCGGCGGTCAGCCAGGTCCAGGTCGCGCCGGCGTCGTCGGAGCGGTAGATCCCGCCCTCGGCCGCGTCGACGATCGCCCAGAGCCGGTTCGCCCGGGCGGGGGAGGCGGTGACGCCGATCCGCCCCCTCTCGCCCGCCGGAAAGCCCGGGCGGTCGGAGAGGTCGGTCCAGGTCTCGCCCCCGTCGCTCGACTTGAGGAGCGAGCTGCCCGGCCCGCGGGTCGAATGGCTCCAGGGGTGGACCCGGGCCTGCCACATCGCGGCGTAGAGCACGTGCGGGTTGTGCGGATCCATCGCGAGGTCGATCGCGCCGGTGTCGGCGTCGGCGAAGAGCACGCGCTCCCACGTCCTGCCGCCGTTCCTGGAGCGGTGGACGCCGCGCTCGGCGTTCGGGCCGAAGCGGTGGCCGAAGGCGGCGACGTAGACGAGGTCGGCGTCGTGCGGGTGGACCCGGATGCGGGCGATGTTCTGGGTCGCGGCCAGGCCGAGGTGGCTCCAGGTCGTCCCGCCGTCGTCGGAGCGGTAGACCCCGTCGCCGTGGGTGACGTTGCTGCGCAGCCCGCACTCGCCCATCCCGACGTAGAGCACGCTCGGGTCGGCGTCGGCGATCGTCAGCGCCCCGACCGAGGCGCGCTTGAAGTGGGCGTCGGAGATGTTGCGCCAAGCCGCGCCGCTGTTGTCGGTGCGCCAGACGCCGCCGCTGCTGGAGCCGGCGTAGAAGATCCGCCGCGAGGTCGGGTGGCCGGCCACCGCCATCACGCGGCCCCCGCGGTAGGGGCCGACGAAGCGCCACTGGAGCGCCGCCAACTCCGGCTGCGCCGCCTCGTCGATTGCCGATTCGTGGTCCACGTGGCTGCCTTTCGATGCCGGTGCGCGGCAAATATCATTGTCGTCGTCATCGCGCCGCGGCGACGCGGTGGTCGCGGCGGCGCCCCGGACACGGCATGGGCGTTTGAGCCGTCCGCAGGGAGGTCGGGGGTTCCGCAGACAGTGTGCCATTTGTCGCCCGTCCGCTCCACCGCCTGCCGCCCGATGCGCCCGCCGACCGGGCCATCGCGGGTGGATGTGCTGCACTCCCGCCGTGACCTGTTGGCCGGTGACGCGTGACCCGTCGGCGCGAATGATCGTCAGGGGCGGGCCAAGGGACGCCGCAGCGCCGTGCGGGTCGGCTGGGATGGGCGAAGAGGGGCAACCAGATGCGGGCATTGGGCAAGCGGGGGCCGGGCATCTTCCCGAAGCGGTTCCGGCCGCTCCTCGGACGCGAGGAGGATGTCGGGATGTGGCCGAGCTTCGTCGCGTGGGTCGGCCGCGCCTCCGCCGCCGACCTGACCGCGGCGTACGAGGCCGACCGCAACGTGCATGTCCGGGGCCTGATCTGCCGTCGCGTCGGTGATCGCGGGTTGCGGGAGGAGACCCCGATGCTCGTCCACGCGCTGAGGAGACCGTCGGCGCAGGAGCGGCATGCGGCCGCCGACTCGCTGGGCAAGTTCGGCGATCCCGGCGCCGCCCCCGATTTCTGGGCGCGCTTCGAGGTCGAGGAGGATCCCCGCGTGCGGGAGATGCTCCTGATGGGGTTGGCCGCCACAGGCGGGCGGAGGATCGTTCCGACCCTGATCGAGCGGCTCGGCGACGGCGCTCCCTGTGGACCGCGCGCGCATTCGGCGTGGGCGCTCAGGGTGCTCGGCACCGTGGAGGCGTTGCCTTCGCTCCGGAATGCGCTTGCGGACGAACCGGACGGTTGGACCCGCGGCGTCATCCGGGAGGCGATCGAGGAGCTTGAGCGCGTGAACCCGCAGGCGTGAGCCCGACCCTGCCCATTGGATCGCCAGGGCGGGGCCGGCGTGCGGTCAGGTGGTCAGCCGTAGATCTCGTCGGTCGCGGTCCAGCCGAGCAGCAGGATGGCGAGGAAGCCCTTCCAGGCGGCGACGGCGTCGGGGGCGGCGTAGGCGACGGCGCGCGGGGTGCGGCGCTCCGAGCCGGGCACGAGCGAGGCCATCAGCGCCTCGGCGGTCGAGGAGAAGGTGACCGCCAGCTCGACCGGGCCGTCGAGGCGGTAGGGCGCGGGCCGGGCCGCGAGGGCGCGCGCGACGGCGGACTGCGCGGCGCGGATGTTGGCGTGGGATCGGGCGGGCGGCAGGCAGCGGGCGGTCCAGCGGTCGAGCGCGTGTTTGGTCAGGCCGAACGCGATCTCCGGCAGGGTTTCGCGCACCTCCTTCTCGTAGAGGTCGTCGCCCGAGGCGAAGACGACCGGGACGCCGAAATGGCCGCAGACGGCGGCGTTGATCTCGCTCTCGCCGACCGGTTTGCCGTTCATCCGGATCTCGACGATCTCGCGCCCGAGGATGGTCTCGTTGCCGACGCCATCGCTATCGCCGGTGCGGGCGTGGTAGCCGAGGAAGAAGACCGCGTCGGCGTCCTGCACGCCAGCCACCATACAAAGATGTTTATGAAAGCCCTTGATCAGGGTCGCCCGTGGATCGAGCCGTTCGATCTGGACGTTTGTCATCGTCCAATGGCTGTCGTTGACCGTCACCTCGGTCGCGCCGCCCGCGAAGGCGCCGTCGACCGCGGCATTGACGTCGTCGGTCATCATCCCCCGCATCCACTCCCAGTGGGGTTTGCCGTGGAGCAGCTCGTCGGTGCTGGTGACGCCGGTCACGCCCTCGGCGTCGGCGGAGATCAGGATGCGCATTGCGGATGTCTTTCACTGGTGAGCTGATGGATTCGAGACCGCTCCTCCGATTGTCTCCCGAGCATGTCTGTCCCGCAATGATCGTGCTTGGACGTACGAGATGATCCGAAGCCATCCCGACCAGACGGATTTGTTCCGGGCGAGCATTCCATCGATGGCGTCGGGGATCTGGGCACGGGGACATCGCTGCGCGCGTCGGTCGGTACGGTAAGCATGATTTGTCTACGAGGACGGGCATGCTAGTCGTGCCCATGCATCAGGAAGTGAACGCTTCCGGAC
>JBPCRG010000010.1:0-4962 GCA_050997095.1 Thermomicrobiales bacterium
TACGCGACGTCCGGGCCGCCCGGCGGCAAGCAGTTTCTCCAGCCGTTCTATGCGTTCTCGGGCACGCTGCGGGTCGACAAGGTGGATGGCAGCTTCCCGATCAAGGCCTACGTGCCGGGCCTTGCGAACAGCGGCGCTCCGGTCGGCATGTCGATCGGCGCGGGCGCCAACTAGGTGGTCGAACGCCGTCTGTTGATCCTGAACGGGCCGAACATCAATCTGCTCGGATCGCGTGAGCCGGCGCTCTACGGCCGGACAACCCTGCGCGAGATCGAGGAGGCGCTGCGGGCCGCGGGCGCGGAGCGGACGCCCACGGTCGAAATCGAGACCCTGCAGTCGAACCACGAGGGGGTCCTGATCGATGCGGTCCAGCAGCGGGGGCGCGGAGCCTACGGCATCGTGATCAATCCGGGTGGACTGACCCATACGTCGGTGGCGTTGCGCGACGCGCTCGCCGCGACGGACCGGCCGGTGATCGAAGTGCACCTGACCAACATCCACGCGCGGGAAGACTTCCGGCATCGGTCGTTCATCGCACCGATCGCGGTCGGCCAGATCGCCGGGCTCGGCGCGTCGGGCTACCTCCTCGCCGCGAGGTTTCTGCTCGACCGGCAGGACGATGCCGGGGCGTTCGCGTGATGACCGGACGGATCGATGCGTTGCGCCGACTGGCAAGGAATCTCGGACTCGACGCCGTGCTCGTGACCAGTCCCACCAACCTCCGCCACCTGACGGGATACTCGGCGGACGACGACGCACTCGATGAATTGACCGCTGTGCTTCTCGTCGATCGCGACTCCGCGCACCTGCTGACCAGCCCGAACAACCTCGAATGGGCCTGCGCTGAGGTTGTTCCGGGTGTCGCGGCGAGCGCGTGGAGACGTCCATGGACGCGGCACGTCGCCGAGATCGTCGCCGAGTGGCGATGGTCGCGTCTCGGTTTCGAAGACGGCGGGATGCTCGTCCGGATCCACCGGAGTCTTGCCGCCGAGATCCCATCAGGCACTGAGATGGTGGAGATGGGCGGCACGGTCGATGAGTTGCGGGCGCGGAAGAGCGACGCCGAGATCGACCTGATGCAGGCGTCCATCTCCCTGACCGACGAGGTCTTCGTCGAGGCGAGATCGCGGGTCCGAGTCGGGATGACCGAGCGGGAGCTGGCAAGGATCATCGAGGACTCGATGCGCGCGAAGGGCGCGGACGGTCCGGGCTTTCCCACCATCGTCGCCAGCGGGCCGAACGCCGCCCGGCCCCACCACGCGACCGGTTCGCGCGCATTCGTCCCGGGCGAGCCCATAATCATCGACATGGGCGCGCGCCTCGACGGCTATCACGCGGACCTCACGCGGACGATCACCGTGGGCGCCGCCTCCGAACGTCTCGCACAGGTTTACAATGTCGTGAGGGACGCGCAGTCGGCCGCGCTGTCGGTCGTGCGCGCGGGCGCGGAGGTGCGCTCCGTCGATCAGGCGTACCGCGACTCTGTCGCCGAGGCCGGTTTCGAGTCGGCGGTCGTCCACGCCGTCGGTCACGGCTTGGGCATGCGCATCCACGAGCATCCAAGCGTCTCGATCGCCTCGGATGGGCGGATGGAGGCCGGTCACGTGGTCACCATCGAACCTGGGCTGTATGTGCCGGGATGGGGAGGCGTCCGCATCGAGGACGTCGTTCTTGTGACCGACGGCGGTCACCGCCAATTGTCGGCGGCGCCGAAGGAGCACTTCATCGCGTAAATTTTGACGGTGATGAAGGAGAGGTCGAGATGATCGATACGGGCGAAGTGCGAAAAGGGTCGACGATGGAGTTCGACGGCCGATTGGTGAAGGTGGTGGATTTTGCCCACAACAAGCAGGGCCGCGGCTCGGCGCAGCTGCGCCTGACCCTGCGCGACCTCCGCACCGGATCGCTGACGTCGCATTCGGTGCAGGCCGGGACAAAGTGGCCCGCCGTCCGGCTCGAGCGTCAGCACGTCCAGTATCAGTATGCCGAGGGCGCGTTCTACCACTTCATGGATCTCGACTCTTTCGAGCAGATTACGCTCGATCAGAATTCGATCGGCGCGGCGACCAAGTTCATCAAGGAGAACGACACCGTCGACGTCCTGACCTATGAAGGCGAGCCGATCGATGTCGAACTGCCGTCGAACGTGACCCTGCGGGTCCAGCAGACGGACCCCGGGCTGAAGGGCGACACCGCCAGCGGCGGAACGAAGCCCGCGACGATGGAGACCGGTCTGGTCGTCAACGTCCCGCTCTTCATCAACATCGACGACGTGCTCCGGATCGACACCCGGACCAGCGACTACATTGAACGCGTGAACTGAGGGGACTGCCGTGGACTCCTTCGACAAGCCGTCGTCCGCCGACAAGCCGACGCTGGGCGACCTGACCGCCGCGGTCAAGGCGCTCGGCGAGACGATGAGGGCGAACAACCTCGAGAAGGTCGATGTCGCGCTCGGATCCGTCAAGATCCGGCTCCGCGCCGGGCGCGGACCGGCGAGATCGCGCTCCACGCGGACCGGCCGGATCGAGGAGGGCGACGAGGTGTTCGCGGTCGATCTCGAGTCGTCCTCCACCGTCGAGAGCCACGTGGTGACGTCGCCCATGATCGGCACGTTCTACACCGCGGCCAATCCCAGCCACCCGCCGTTCGTCGCGCCGGGAGACCGAGTCGAGGTCGGGCAGACGATCGGGATCATCGAGGCGATGAAGATCATGAACGAGATTCCGTCCGACGGCGCGGGAATCGTCGAGGAGCTGCTCGCGCCGAACGCGCAGGCGGTCGAATATGGCTCGCCGCTCCTGCGGCTCCGGCTGGCCGGAGTCGCCGAGTGATCGAACGGATCGTTCCGGTCGGCATCCTGGTCTCGTACATCCGCGACTTGCTCGAATCGGATTTTCTTTTGCAGGATGTCTGGGTCGAGGGGGAAGTTTCGGAGACGTTCACGTCGCGGGCGGGCCACGTCTATTTCACGATGAGGGGCGACGACTCCATCCTCAAATGCGTGATGTTCCGCCCTCAGGCGATGCGCCAGTTCTCCATTCCGCGGGTGGGCGACCAGATGTCGGTCCACGGCAAGATCGGCGTCTACCAGGCGACCGGCGCCTATCAACTGGTCGCCGACGTGGTCCAGCCTGCCGGGCTCGGGATCCAGGCGCTGGAGCTCGAGAAGCTGCGGCAGCGGCTTGAGGCCGAGGGTCTCTTCGAGCCGAGCCGCAAGCGGGTCCTGCCGCCCCGGCCGAGTTGGATCGGCGTCGTCACCTCGGCGGAAGGCTCGGTCTGGCACGACATCCAGACCGTGATGCGGCGCCGATATCCGCTGGCGCACCTGCTCCTGGCCGCCGCGCCGGTGCAGGGCGACGCAGCCGCGGCAAAACTCGTGGCCGCGCTGGAACTCTTGCAGACCGACGGGAGGGCGGAGTTGGTGATCGTCGCCCGCGGCGGCGGTTCCGCGGAGGATCTCGGCTGCTTCAACGACGAGCGGTTGGTTCGGGCCGTCTTCGCCTGCCGGATTCCGGTGGTGAGCGCGATCGGGCACGAGACCGACTGGACGATGATTGACCACGTCGCGGATCTGCGCGCCCCGACGCCTTCCGCCGCGGCGGAGCTCTGCTCGCCGCTGATCGACGACTTCCGCGCCGAGATCCGCCGCGTAGGTTCCGCGATGTTCCGATCGGCGATCGATGCGGTGCAGAGCGAGCACGACCGCGTGACCGCTTCCCGACGCGTGCTGGTCCGGCAGAGCCCCCGCGCGGTGACGGTCCGGCAGCGCTCCCGCGTCGCGATGCTGTCGCGACGGGTCGAGGCGACGCGGCGCGACTCTTTTGACCAGCGACGGGTCCGGGGCCAGTTGGTCAGATTGGAGATGGCGGCCTCCGTCCGGCGCTCCGCCGCAGAGAGGAGGACCCGGTTCGCGGCCGTCGACGCATCGCTTGCCGCACTCGATCCGGGCGCGGTGCTCCGCCGCGGCTACGCGATCGTGACGTGCCTGGATCAGGGGAGGCCGATCAATTCGGTGGCCTGCGTTCAGGTGGATGCGCTGATCAGGACCCGGTTCGCGGACGGCTCCCTCGTCTCCTCGGTGGGCTCGATCGACCCTGCAGGGCTCCAACGGTGAGAAGGTAGAATGACTGACGCGGCCGCGCCCGAGCTGACGTTCGATCTCTGGGAAGAGGCGCTGCGCGACGGGTCGTTCGAGCAGGTGGTCGAGGCGCTCGAGCGGATCGCGGCGACGCTCGAGGTCGGCGGGCTTCCGCTGGCGGAATCGGTGCGGTGCTACGAACTCGGCGTCCGTCTCGCGCAGCGCAGCGAGCGGATCCTGGATAAGGCGGAGCTGCAGATCACCCGCCTTGAAGAGGCCGCGACCGCTGAAGAGCGGTGACGACGCCGCAAACTCGTGCGGGCGATAGGACTCGGAGCGCAGTCGTGAGCACCCGCCCCATCGCGATCGGCAAACTCCCCGGCGCCCTGTTGGCGACGCTGCTGGACGGTCGCCCCGTCGGCGATCCGGAAGTCCTGATCGGCCCTGGCGTCGGCGTCGACGCGGCCGCGATCGCGATCGGCGGCCAGATCCTGGTCGCGAAGACCGACCCGATCACCTTCGCGACCGACCGCGCGGCCCACTACCTGATCAACGTCAACGCGAACGACCTCGCCTGCCTCGGCGCCACCCCGCGGTGGTTGCTGGTGACCGCCCTCCTGCCAGCCGACGAAACCACGGCCCAGACCGTGCAGGACCTCTTCGCGGAGATCCGGCGCGCCTGCGCCGAGCATGGCATCGAGCTGGTCGGCGGGCATACGGAGATCACGGACGCCGTCACCCGGCCGATCCTCGTCGGCCAAATGCTCGGGGTGGCGACGGAGGAGCGGCTGCTCCGCCCCGGCCTCGGCAAACCCGGACATCGCCTCCTCCTCACCCGCCCGATCGCGATCGAGGGGACCGCGCTGCTGGCGAACCAATGC
>JBPCRG010000026.1:0-6930 GCA_050997095.1 Thermomicrobiales bacterium
GCCGATGGCCGACGAGCGCACCCTTGAGACGCTCGTCGGCACCGGCCGGATCTCCACAGTCAAGACTCGTCCCACGATCGGCACGAGACGCGGCGACCGGTGGCGGCGGACTCGATCGCGGCGAAGACCATCGCCAGGCTCTTGATGTTGTCGTGGCACTCACCCATTGGCGTTTTGCCCGAATCGAGGGCGTCCAGGAACTCGCGAAGCGATCCGGCAATCCCGCTCGGAGCGTCGATCATCTGGCCCCGTCGTTCCTCGGTCACCGGCAGAAAACCGCCCCGCTCCGTCACGATGTCGGCCACCGGCACGTCGTCGCCGCCTCGCCAGCGGGCGCTTCCGTGCGGTCCCACCGCTCGCCAGTCGGAGTCCCATGAGGTATGACAGCCTTCGCTGCACCAACTGCCCTGATGGGTGTAACGAAGGCCACCCGTAGACTCGAAGAGGGCCGTCGCGCAGGCGTTGCCGCGATACCAACTCAAGGAGGGATTGAACTCCTCGCAGTAGACCGAAACGGGATTGGCCCCGGCCATATAGCGGGCGGTGTCGAACGCATGGATGGCCATGTCTAGAAGGAGGGGACTGCTGATTTCCAGCCGGTGGCCGCTCTCGTGCGCCCCGATCGAGAAGTCTGAACTGAGGATGCCGAGCGGTCCGACTGCGTCGAGGATCAGGCGACGCATCGCGGACAGCCCTGGATTGTAGCGCCGACTCTGACTGACCATATACAGCAGCCCCGCCCGGTCCGCCGCCGCGACCATTTCGCGGGCGTGCTCCATGCTGTCGGCCATGGGCTTTTCCCCGAGGACCGGCACCTCCGCATCGAGTGCTCGGAGTGTGACGGCGTTATGGGCGGATGGCGCCGTCACGTCAACCACGAAATCGGGCCGAGTCGTGGCGAGCGCCTGTTGAAGGTCCGCGTTGAGATGAAGGTCATGGAGACCGAGGTCGGCGGCCGCCCGCGCAACCGTCTCGGCGCGGAGATCGACCCAGCCGACGAGTTTCACGCCGGCGCTCGTCTGGAGCATTTGTGCCCAGACCCGCCCCATGTTTCCGGCGCCGACCAGTAATGCCTTGCGTATCCGCGTCGTCTCGGTCACGGTCGCGATGCCCCCTCGTTCCGCTCGATCCATCCGGCTGGCGAGTTCACCGGCGTGTATCTCGCCTGGCGATCCCGCGGTCCGCCGTGCGCCCAACCGACAGCGTTTGCCAGCACGCGGCGGATTGCCGCCCGGTGTTAGACGGGACAGGTCTCGCGGCCGTAACCGAAGCAGAGGATCCGGCCCCAGCCGCGCCGGAAGCGGCACCCGCTGTGAAAAACCCGCCGCCGCTGAAGGTGCTGAGGAAGGCGAGTTCGTCCGGCTGAGGAATGTCGAAGAACTCCCCGTACGTCTCCTGCGCCGGAACAACGGGCGGCGAGGGAATACCGGCGGCGATCGAATGGTTGGGATTGACGGTCCAGACATGTTCGTGGTCATCGGCTTCGCGCCAGCGCAGGGCACAGGTTGTCCCCGTCAAGCGGGTGAAGATTTTCGATTCATTGCCCGAGTGGAGCACAATCAGGCCTGTGCCGTTCAGCACGTGCTGCTGAACCCGGACAACGACCTCATCGGCCACTCGCTTGTGGACCCTGTAGCCCCGCAAGGTCAGGACGTCGGTCGACCCCAACACCTCGTCGGTGAGACCGTGCTCAGGCTGGGTGGACCGCGCCGTAGGCGACCGTGCTGTAAATGCCGTCCGGATAGATTGCGCGTACCAGACGGTTACCCTCATGGGGTCGATCGGCATGACGGTCTCCCTTCTGCCTTGTTCCCCTTTGCGTCGCGACGCTATGCTTGGTCTATTGACGCAAGCCGGCTGTCGACTCCCCCAGGCTGAGCACTTTGCGCCCGTCACGGTCACAATCTGGTTCTTCCATCCTTCCGCGGATCACGGTATCGAAAGGGCCAGCCGCCGTGTGTTTGATCCTTAAGTCGTGATCGCTCTGCGTAATTTAACGCTGCGTCGTCGCCAGATCAGCATGTCCCAGAATCTGCTGCAGGGTGAAGGGATCGATGTTGTTGCGGACCATGATCGAAGCCGCCGTGTGCCTGACCTGATGCGGGTAAAACGCCTTGATGCGGGTCTCTAGCTCGATCCTGCGGAAGGTCGTGCGAATCCCTGCTCCCTTGAGCAAGAACAAACTGCCTTCCGTTGGTCCCCGTCTGGGGATCCACGCTTGCAAGAGCAGCTTCACGGTGTAGGAGAAGGAGACATCGCGCTCCTTATTCCCTTTGCCGACGACCGTCAGGAGGCGGTTGTCAAGATCGAGGCAGGAGAGCGTGAGGCTCGCCACCTCTTCCCTTCTCAGGCCGGTGTCAAGCATCAGGCCGATCATCGCCTGATTTCGGACATAGAGGGCACCGGATCCTTTAAGGAAGCTGCTATTCCATACTTTGTCGAGGTCTTCCTCGGTCGGGATGGGAAAGAGCCGCTGGGAAAGTTTGGGCATTGGAATCTTGATGACCCGTGTGACCAGTCCGTCATCGTGCATCGTGAAGCCAGCGGATGAACGCCCGCATGCCCTTGAGATAGCCGGGGACGGAAACCTCACTGCGCTTGGTGTTGCCTCGCTGCACATCGGTCGGTCTCTCCCGCAATCAGATCGCAAACCGCTGCATCGTCTCGGTGGTCAGTGATCGACTGTCGAGGGGCGTTCCCCCCAAGCAGCGATGAAGGAGTTTGTACGTGTACTCGTAGCGCGTGATGGTGGCGGGACTGCTGTCGCGTGCTTTGTGTTGCAGGAGATACCCGGCCTCCAGATCGACTAGCGGGTACGTGTCGTCCATTGGCATCCTCCGATCAGTCTTCAGCAACCGATGCCTGGAGGTTGTCATAGTCTGCTCCACTCCTGGAGAGTCTGGTGGACTTTGGCCTCTTGCCGCAGAAAGCCAAAGCCTCTTGACTCATCGAGTCCAAGGAAAGAAGCCGAAGTCTGGAGTTTGGCCTCTTGCGGAGGCGCTTGAGAGGAAATTTCGCTGGTGGTACGCCCGGCAGGACTCGAACCTGCGACCTCTTACTCCGGAGGCAAGCGCTCTATCCGCTGAGCTACGGGCGCGTACACGTATCGGCGGCGCTTCGCGCGCCTGGGACTGTGGCGAGTGTACCGCACGGAGGCGTACCGCGGGGCATATTGATGAAGAGGACACAGGAATACCTTGATTTGGCCTCAAGTGTTGCTATCATCACGTTGGAGCGTGTCACGGCGATTTCGTAACGGCTCAGCCTTGGCGGTTTTTTCGCTCGGCGAAGCGAATCCGGGCGATCAGCGCAGCGTAGACCAACGACAACTACGCGAGGCCGGCACCAATTTCCAATCCACGCCCATCATCGGTTGTGTCTTCCCCTCGCGCCTGGATCGTCAAGGACCCCATGAAGAGCTTCTCGTTCGCCAACGTACGGGGAATCGACCTCCGGATCCATCCGAGCTTTGCTTTCGTGTTCGTCTGGGTCGTCTACCACTTCGGGATCGCGGCGCACGGCGGGATCGCGGGGGTCGCGTACGGCTCGGTGCTGATGGCGCTGGTCTTCCTCTGCGTGATCCTGCACGAGCTGGGACACGCCCTGATGGCGCAGGAGCACGAGATCCGCGTGCGCAACATCACGCTGTTCCCGTTCGGCGGGGCCGCGTTCATCGAGCAGATGCCGATGAAGCCGCGGTCCGAGATGCTGATCACCATCGCCGGACCGGCGGTGAACATCGCGATCGCGGTCGCGCTCCTGCCGCCGGTCCTCCTGCTCGGCATCTTCCGCGGCTATGCCTCCTTTTCCGACTACGCGGCCTCCCTGGGCACGACGTCGCCGAGCGGCCTGCTCGTCTACCTCCTGTTCGCGAACCTGATGATCTTTCTGTTCAATCTCCTGCCGGCGTTCCCGATGGACGGCGGCCGACTGATCCGAGCCGGACTTGCGGCGCTGATCGGGCGGGAGCGGGCGACGGGGTTCGCGGTCGCGCTCGGCATGGCCGCGGCGGTGGCGATGGCGTCGATCGGGCTGTGGTACCACGAGTTCGCGCTGCCGCTGGTCGCCCTCTTCGTCATCTGCGCCGCCTATGGCGAGGGCAAGTCCGTCCGTTTGGAAGCGGCGATGCGGCGACTGCAGGTGGGCCAGTTCGCGCTGTGGGACTCGGGCGGGATCTCGGAGGGGCATCCGCTGGCGTCCGCGCTCAGGGGCGGACCCCGAGACATGGCGGTGACCAGCAACGGGCGCGTCGTCGGCATGCTCTGGCGGCGAGACGTGATGGCCGCGATGAGCAGCGGATCCACCCATCGGACGGTCGGGGAGGTGATGGATCCCACGGTGGTGTCGGTCCGCATCGACGATTCGGTCTACGATGTCCAGCAGCAGATGCAGCACCTGAATCGCTGGGCGGTTCCGGTGGTCGAGGACGGGCAGTACCGCGGGATCTTCACCGTCGACCGCTTCGTCCATGTCTACCGCCAACTCAACGCGCAATCCCCCGAGCGGCGCATCGCCGGCATGGCGGCGTCGTTGGGCGCAGTCTGGCGCAACAGCGTCAACTGATGTCTCGACAGCGACATTTGAGAGGACGACCGGCCGACGAATCCGCCGGAACCCTGCGCCGTCGCCGTAGGTTGACCCTGCCCCAGACTGCCTGTACGATCAAGATGCACAGTCTGGCGAATCTCGCGCCAGTCGCCGGAGGCGGCATGAAGGTATCAACCCGCGGCGAGTACGGCGTCCGAGCGATGGTCGCCCTCGCCGGCAACTATGGCAAGGGTCCGATGTCGATCGCCGCCATGGCGCGGGAGTCGTCCGTCCCCTGTGCCTACCTCGAGCAACTCATCGCCCCGCTGCGCAAATCCGGACTGGTCGTGAGCAAGCGCGGCTCGCTCGGCTGATATTCGCTCTCGCGGCCGCCCGAACTCGTGATCGTCGGCGAGGTCTATCGGGTGATGGAGGGTCCCATCGCGCCGATGGACTGCGTCTCGGAGGACGTCGCGGACCAGACCTGCCCCCTGATCGACGGCTGTCAGACGAGGCCCGTCTGGATCAAGGTGCGCGACTCGATCATCGACGCGCTCGATTCGATGACGCTCGCGGATTTGGTGAACCAAGGCCGGGAGAAGCGGCGTCGCCCCGGAGCCCCCGTGCCGGTCGGCTCCGCCCCGGCTCCGCTCTAACCGTTTCGATTCCGCGTCGCCTCGGCGCAGTCAGGCGTCTCCAATGCCCTTCCTCATCCCCTCGTCCTGCATCTATCTCGATCACGCCTCCACCACTCCGGTCGATCCCGATGTCGCCGCGGTCATGGCGCCCTATCTGGGGCCGATTTTCGGCAACCCCTCGAACATCCATCAGCCGGGGCAGGACGCTCGGGCGGCGCTCGAGCGGGTCCGGGCCAGCGTAGCCCGGGTCTTCGGCTGTCAGACCGGGGAGGTGCTCTTCACCGGAGGCGCGACCGAGTCGGACAACTTGGCGTTGATCGGCGTCGCCTGGGCGCATCGACTGGCCGGGATGAACGATCCGATGCCCCACATCGTGACGACGGCGATCGAGCATCACGCCGTCCTCAACGCCGCTGATTGGCTGGAGCGGCAGGGCTTCGCCGTCACCCGCGTGGCGTGCGACCGCGAGGGCATGGTCGATGCGGCGGCGATCGAGGCGGCGATGCGGCCCGAGACGCGGCTCGTCTCCGTGATGCTCGCGAACAACGAGGTCGGGGCGATCCAGCCGATTCGGGAGATCGCGGCGGTCGCCCGCGCGCACGGCGTGACGATTCACGTGGATGCGACGCAGGCGGTGGGTTTGGCCTCCATCCGGGTCGACGACTTGGGGGTCGACCTGATGTCGATCTCGGCGCACAAGTTCTGCGGACCGAAGGGGGTCGGGGCGCTCTATGTCCGGAGGGGGACGATGATCGCCCGCCAGCAGCATGGCGGGGGTCAGGAGGGCGGACGACGCGGCGGCACGGAGAACGTGGCGGGCATCGTGGGGATGGCGGCCGCGATCGAGCGGGCGGAGCAGACCCGCGACGCCTACGTCGCGCACTGTTCGGCACTCTCCCGGGCGCTGCTGGATGAGATCCGGGCGGAGATCCCGGACGTGGAGTTGTACGGCCCCGCGGAAGGTACGACGCGGCTGCCGAACAACCTGAATCTCGGGTTTCGCGGCGTTCAAGGCGAGACCGTCCTGCTCAGTCTGGACATGCAGGGGATCGCGGCATCGTCGGGATCGGCCTGCACCACCGGCAACGCCGAGCCGAGCCACGTCCTGCTGGCGATGGGTCTGACCCCGGACCAAGCGCGGTCCAGTCTTCGCCTGACCGTCGGGCGCTGCAACACGCCGAGTCAGATTCCAGACATCGTCGACGCGCTCACGGACACGATCGCCCGGGTCCGGGAGCTTTCTGCCGTGCGGCAGGACCGCCGATAAAGAGAGTCCTCAAAGGGCTTCGGGGCACCCTCCGCGGGCAGACGCGCCCGGCGCCTCGCCGGGTAGAAAATCGCCCAGAGGGCGCCCGGCCCAGTCGCCATAAATAGATCGACTATCGCCAATCGGCCCGTGGGAAGGGGGACGACGAGATCCTTCCCGCCTGAGCGCCACGTGCAACGTCATGTGTCATTGGCGCGACCGACGAGATTCTCGCTCCGCTCGAACAGATTCCTCGACTCCACCTGCGGGCTCCGCCCGGAATGACGGGGGTGGGGCACCGCGTCGGCGTCGAAAGCGATGCCGGTGGATCGTGCACAGACCACCTGGGATGTCCTCCGAGAAGGCGCGCTTCGCAGGTCATTTTGAGGCACGAAGAATCTGATAGGTATCTGCAGACCGGAGACGTGTCCATATTTGGAGTAATGATTAGGCTGAAATCGACTCTTGCCGACAGGCGTGGATCGAACATGTGCAACCGTTGTCACGTTGAAAAGAAGC
>JBPCRG010000050.1:0-2674 GCA_050997095.1 Thermomicrobiales bacterium
GATCGGGGCAGAACGAGAGCCGGGAGGAATCTTCCTCCCGGCTCTCGGCATTTGTGCCAGACGATCGTTCAATTATGCGAGTCGATGGAAAAGTCCTTGGCTCAACCGCGCACCGGGTATTGGAATCGATCGGGACGACTCTGCTGGCAGCATCATTCAAGCCGGCCAATCAGCGAGCGCATCGCCTCCGGTGCCCACGCATATCGCCACTCGGGCTCTGTCAAAAATCGGTTGCCAGGCCAGAGCCGCCCCCTCCGCCGTCATGCTGAGTAGTCGGTCAAGCCCTTGTTGCCCATTCACTGTGGCCTGATCTCCTCATAGTCGCTACCTCTCGACCCGACGGCCGACCCTCCGCCGTTATGCTGAGCAGTCCGTCTATCTCCGATCGGCGTATTTTTGAGGAGGGAGGACGAGATCCTTCGTGCCTCAGTAGTCCGTCAAGGGCCGACTGTCGGGTCTGAAGACCGCCGTCAGGCGAAGATCGGGCCACATCGACCCGGCAAGAAAGCCTTGACAGACTACTCAGGATGACGGCGGAGGAGGCGTGTCCAGCATGTCATTCTGGGGCACGAAGAATCTCGTCGGTCTCTGCACTCCCGACGAATGCCCCTAAACGGTCTACTCAGGCACGAAGGATCTCGTCGTCGCCGTTTCAATCTGTCGATCGACAATGGAAAAGGTTCTGGGGCGTGTCTTCGAACAGGCGATCGCCTCGCGTGCCCAATCCTCGGCGACTCTCGATGGTCAGTTTCAACCGGCTTATCCTGACTGAGCGCGGGGTCTTCAACCCCGCGTGGCAGGGCACGTGCGCCCGCCTGAGGAGTCCGGAAGCCCGTTGATGACACGCCCCACCCCGCCGAACGCGTCGCCCTCGGCGCAGGACGGACCAGATTTGGCCCCGCCACCGTACTTCCATCCGCCGTCCGCGGCTGACTGCGCGTGACAGCACCCTGCTGCGAAATCCGTCGCAGCACAGCCAATTCCACCAATTGGACTGTGCGTCGCAGGACGCGTCACCCCCGTCGGCGTTTGACCCAGCGACACTCTCGGAACGCGGCTGCGCCCGAGCACGCGGACCGGATCCGGCGCGGAACCTGGTGGAACACGAGCGTCGATCGTCGTGGCGATCCGGCGATCACGTCGGCGAAAACAGATGGGAAATCGTGACCGCTCCCCTACCTGCGAGAACGGCCTTCGGTGCCTGAGAATTGACGTCGAGGCACAATTCGGCTACAATTAGAACAAGTGTTCAAGGTTCCGCGGTCCACATCATCGCGGACGAAGGAGTTGCCAATGATCACGATCGCCACCAACAAAGAAGCTGCGGACGTGCTCTTCAATGTCGCGACCATCCTCGAGATGGCCGATGACAATCCATACCGCGTCCGCGCCTACCGCCGCGCCGCCCGCCTGCTCCTCCGCAGCCGGGAGGACGCCCGCGTCCGTCTCACCGACCAGAAGGAGCTCGACCTGCCGGGCCTCGGCATCCGCCTGCGCCGCAAGCTCGGCGAACTGCTCTCCTCGGGCAGGATGGGGTTCTACGTCGAGCTCTGCTCCGTCCTCCCCGACGAGGTCGTCTCGCTCATGCAGATCCCGACCGTCGGACCCAAGACCGCGATCCGCCTCCACGAGGAACTGGGCGTCTCCACCGCCGCCGAGGTCGTCGAGGCGGCGAGCACCGGCAAGATCCGGTCGCTCTACGGATTCGGCGAGCGGCGCGAGAATCTGCTGCTGGAAGGCGCCCTGCAGGTGCTGGCCGGTCAGCCCAAACGCTACGCGCCGCTGCCGGCCGAGGACGACGACGATCTTCCCCCGCCGACGCCGATGATGGCGCGCCGCCCGAGGCCGGAGCAGCTCGCGCTGCCCGTGGCGGCCTGATGGCGCGGCCGAACGGGCGGCCCGGCTGGCTGCGGACCGCCAAGGCATCGTCCGCGCCCGCCGAGACTGCCGACGACGGGGAAGACTCGGTGTCGGACGTCGGAGTTGACGACCATGAGCAGATCGACGACCTCTTCACGGCGCTCGACCGCGAGGAGGAGGACGACGAGCCCGCAGCCGAATCCTCCACCCGGTCGGAGGCGGTCCCTGTCGAGTCCGGCGGGCTCGGCGCCTTGCTGACGGACGGCGTCAAGTCCGCCTTCGCGCTCTCCCGCGCGCCCGCGTTGACGTTGATTCCCCGTCCATATCAGGAGGAGGCGATCGACGCGCTGGCCCGTCACGGCGGCCGCGGGCTCGTCGTCCTCCCCACCGGCGCGGGCAAGACGGTCGTCGCGCTGGCGCTCGCCGCGCGCCTCGGCGTGAGGACGCTCGTCGTCGTCCCGACCATCGACCTCCTGACACAGTGGCGGAAGTCTCTGGCCGACGGGCTGGGCTACCCGCTGGACGAGATCGGGGTCGTCGGCGGCGGCAAGCGCACGCTGCGCGATCTCACCGTGATCACCTACGACTCCGCGGCGATGCCGCATCGGCGGCTCGACGGCTTCGGGCTGCTCGTCGTCGACGAGGTCCACCACCTGCCCGCCCGCGCCTACCGGGCGATCGCGGGGAAGGTGAACGCGCCGTTTCGGCTGGGTCTGAGCGCGACGCCGGAGCGCTCCGACGACGGGCACGAGGCGCTCGACCGCCTGATCGGCCCGATCGTCTACCGGAAGGGGACGGCGGAGCTGGCGCGGGA
>JBPCRG010000662.1:0-3004 GCA_050997095.1 Thermomicrobiales bacterium
GGGCTACGACGCGCAGCTGCTGCGCGCCGTCGAGCACGTTAACGACGGCCAGAAGCACGTGCTCTTCGCGAAGGTCGTCCGATGGTTCGGGGCCAACCCGACCGGCATGACCTTCGCGGGCTTGGGGCTCTCCTTCAAGCCGAACAACGACGACATGCGCGAAGCCCCGAGCCGGACGCTGATGGCGTCGCTGTGGGCGGCCGGGGCGCGGGTGCAGGCCTACGACCCGGAGGCGATGCACGAGACGCGCCGCCTCTACCCCGAGCAGATCGCGGTCGAGACGCTGCGCCTCTGCGACAACGAGGACGACGCGCTCGACGGCGCGGAGGCGCTGATCATCTGCACCGAATGGCGGGCGTTCCGCGCGCCCGACTACGAGGTGATCAAAGCCCGGCTCAAGCAGCCGGTCCTCTTCGACGGCCGCAACATCCACGACCCGATCCGGATGAAGGAGGAGGGCATCGCCTATTCCGGCATCGGGCTCGGGCAGAACGGCGAGCACCAGCCGGTGCAGTACACGGGGTGAGCCCTCACCCCCTGCCCCGCTCCCGGTGCGCGGGAGAGGGGAACGACGGAGATCGGCTGCGTTCTAACCTCGGAGAGGTTTTGTAGGTTGAGCCCGGGGTTTCAACCCCGGGACACGGGTCGGCCCCGGAGTTTCACCTTCGGGAAATGGATCGGCCCGGGCGTTGAGACTCCGGGACTATGGATCGGGCCCCGGGGTTTCAACCCGGGGAACAGGGGACGGATGACACGCATTCTGGTCACCGGGGCGGCGGGTTTCGTGGGGATGTTCGTCGCCCGGCGGCTGCTGGAGCGCGGGAACGAGGTGGTCGGGGTGGACAACCTCAACGACTACTACGACCCGGCGCTGAAGGACGCGCGGCTGGCGCAGCTGACGCCGCACGCCGGGTTCCGCTTCCTCCGGATCGACATCGCGGACCGGGCGGAGACGGCCCGGCTCTTCGCGGAGGAGCGGCCGGAACTGGTCGTCCATCTCGCGGCCCAAGCCGGAGTCCGCTACTCGCTGGAGAACCCCGCAGCTTACATCGACGCCAATCTGGTCGGGTTCGGCAACGTGCTCGAAGGGTGCCGCCACGGGGGCGTCCGGCATCTGGTCTTCGCCTCGTCGTCCTCCGTCTACGGCGGCAACACGAGCGTCCCCTTCTCGGAGACGGACAACGTCGACCACCCCGTCAGCCTCTACGCCGCCACCAAGAAGGCGAACGAGGCGATGGCCCATGCCTACGCCCACCTCTTCCGGCTACCGGTCACCGGCCTGCGCTTCTTCACGGTCTACGGGCCGTGGGGCAGGCCGGACATGGCCGCGTTCTCCTTCACGAAGGCGATCATCGAGGGCCGCCCGATCGACGTCTTCAACGAGGGCCGGATGAGCCGGGACTTCACCTACATCGACGACGTCGCCGACGGCGTCGTGCGCGCGCTTGACCGCACCGCCACGCCGGACCCCGCGTACGACCCCGGAGCGCCGAACCCGGCGACCAGCAGCGCGCCCTACCGCATCTACAACATCGGCAACAGCGACCCGGTCGAGCTCGGGCGCTTCATCGCCACGCTGGAGACGTGCATCAGCAAAGCCGCGGTCAAACGTTTGCTCCCGATGCAGCCGGGCGACGTGCCCGCGACCTCGGCCGACACCTCCGCGCTGGAGGCCGCGACCGGGTTCCGCCCGCACACGTCGATCGAGGACGGGCTGGCGCGGTTCGTCGCCTGGTATCGTGGGTTCTACGGCGTCTGACGCCGCCGCCGCGCCCGCCGGAGCACCACCGCCATGCCGCTCGACCCTTCCCTGCACGAAGAGAACCGGATCGCCTGGAACGCGGCCACCGACGCCCACAACAGCCACAAGCGCGACCAGGCCGCCTTCT
Organism: Thermomicrobiales bacterium; assembly: GCA_050997095.1. GTDB lineage: Bacteria > Chloroflexota > Chloroflexia > Thermomicrobiales > UBA6265 > JBPCRG01. Next base: position 1,890 of record JBPCRG010000662.1, read on the forward strand.
TCCGGAACGGGGGCGACACCCTCTTCCCCGAGGAGGTCGAACTGCTCGGCGACCTCTCCGGGAAGCGGCTGCTCCATCTCCAATGCAACGCCGGGCAGGACACCCTCAGCCTCGTCCGCCGCGGGGCGGTCGCGACGGGGGTCGACATCAGCGACACGGCGATCGCGTTCGCCCGGCGCCTCTCCGCGGAAAGCGGGATCCCGGCCGAGTTCGCCCGCAGCGACGTCTTCGACTGGTTCGCGGGCGCGGTGGCCGCGGGCGAGCGCTACGACATCGTCTTCTGCTCCTACGGAGTCACCGGCTGGCTCTCCGACCTGGCCGGGTGGGCGGCCGGGATCGCCTCGGTGCTGAAACCCGGCGGACGCTTCGTCTACGTCGATTTTCATCCCTTCTCGATGATCCTCTCCGAGTCCTGGCGGCCCGATCACTCCTACTTCGTCGACGGCGAGCCGATCACCTGGGATGACGGGATCGGTGATTATGTCGCGCTGTCAGGCGACGCGTTGACGCCGTCCGGGTTCGAGCCGGGCGTCGAGAACTTCGTCAACCCGCATCGCGCCCACGAATTCGCATGGGGTCTGGGCACGCTGATCACCGTCCTGCTCGACGCGGGGCTCGCCTTGACGACACTGCGGGAGTATCCCTTTTCGAACGGCGCGAAACTCTTCGACGACATGCGGGAGACGCCCGGGCGGCGCATGATGCCCCCCGAAGGATTCCCCTCCGTGCCCTTGATGTTCGCGATCGCTGCGCGCAAGCCGAAGTAGACCGCCGCCCGGATTCCCTCCGTCTCGGGCACGCAACTTGCTTTCCCACCGTCTCGAGAGGCGCCGGGCGCCGTCGCCGTGATGCGTGAGGGAGTCGAACCGTGGCCGACCGACAACACCTGAGCCAGCCGGACGCCGTTCCAACGGGAATCGAGGACGAAGTCGATCAGGAGAGTCTCGAATCGTTTCCCGCGAGCGACCCTCCGACGTACAGCCGCGTGACTCCGCCGGACCGACCCTACTCTGGCGAGCCGCCCCCGGCGGACGATCCCGCGGTCCAGCCGCACGATCCATCCGCCCCGCTGCACGACGGACGGTAGGGCGGGAGGCCGGACCTGCGCGCAGGTC
>JBPCRG010000122.1:0-3587 GCA_050997095.1 Thermomicrobiales bacterium
GTGCGGTCCGCGGCGTAGCACGCCCGGCGGACGGGGGCCTCGCCGTAGTTCCGGGTGTGGCCGCCGAAGCGCCGCTGGTCGATCCGGCCCTCGGGCGTCCGGTTGAACGGGAGCCCCATGTGCTCGAGCTCGAGCACCGCGTCGATCGCCTCGCGGGCCAGGACCTCCGCCGAATCCTGGTCGACCAGATAGTCGCCACCTTTGACGGTGTCGAACATGTGCCATTCCCAATGGTCCTCTTCGGTGTTGCCCAACGCGGCGCTGATGCCGCCCTGCGCCGCGCCGGTGTGGGACCGCGGTGGGTAGAGCTTGCTGACGACGGCGATGTTGGCCTTGCCGGCGAGCTGGATGGCCGCCATCAACCCGGCGCCCCCGGCGCCGACGATGACCGCGTCGAAGCGGTGATAGGCCATGGGTGGACCTCCTGAAGGAATGCGCGGCCAGTGCCCGCGGCCGAGAATGGCCGACTCCGCAACCGGGACCCGGGGTCGCCGTACGCTCAACCCTATCCGTCGCAAAATCGGGTGTCAAGCGCCTGGGGTAGCCTTGCGGCCGCGCCACTGCGCGCGTCCCGCAGTGTGGTGAATCAGCGCATCGGTGCGGCGGCGCTCGGCTATACTCTTCAGCGACGTCCGAGGTTTGTGAGCCGTCGGATTCCCCGAACTTCCCTCCCGTTCCGGAAAGGCGATCATGGCGGTTCGAAGCGATGACCGGGCGGCGGCGCACGGTGCGGGACGACTCGACCGCGTGCTGGCGGCGTCGCGGCTGATCGTGCCCGACGTCCTCGCGCGTACCGTGCGGATCGCGGAGGTCGCCGCGCCCACCGACGACGAGGGCGCCCGGTCGTCGTTCGTGCGCGACCTGATGATGTCGCTGCCCGTGACGTCCGTCGGCGCCGACGCCATGGGCAACGTGCTGGCGACGATCAAGGGTCGGCGATCCGGTCCGCCGCTCCTGATCGCCGCGCACCTCGACACGGTCTTTCCGCAGTCCACGCCGCTTAGGTTCGAGGTCGGGCCCGACCGGATCGCCGGTCCGGGCGTCGGCGACAACTGCCTCGGCATCGCCTGCACCCTCGCGATCGCCGACGTGCTGCACGGGCTCGGCATCCAGCCCGCGGTCGACATCCTGTTGACCGGAAACGTCGGGGAGGAGGGCCTCGGCAACCTTCGCGGAATCCGGCGGGTGATGGACGACCATCCGGAGATCGGCGCCGTCGTCGCCGTCGAAGGGCACAACCTCGGCCGGGTCACGCACGTCGCGGTCGGCAGCCGCCGCCTGCGGGTGCGCGTGCTCGGACCCGGCGGACACAGCTGGGGGGACCACGGCAACGCCAACGCGATCCAGGGCGCGGCCGAGATCATCCACGAGCTTTCGCGGATCTCGCTGCCCTCCTCGCCGAAGACGACCATCAACGTGGGGACGATCCGGGGCGGGATCTCGGTGAACACGATTCCGCCCGATGCGACGTTCGACGTCGACCTCCGCTCGGTCGAGGAATTCGCGCTGAAACGGCTGGCCGACCGCACGGAGCGGATCATCCGCACGCCGCGGACGGGGCTGCGCGTCGAGCTCGAGGTGATCGGCGACCGTCCCGCAGGCTATGTCGCTCCGGACAGCTTCATCGTGCGCGCCGCGGTCCAGGTGCTCGACGCGCTCGGCGTCTCGCCCGCGGGCGACGCCTCCAGCACCGACGCGAACATCCCGATCGCCCGCCATGTGCCCGCGGTCTGCATCGGCCTGACCACGGGCGGCTTCGTCCATCGGGAAGACGAGTACATCGACACCGCGCCGGTCGCGGTCGGTCTGACCCAGCTGATCGAGCTGTCGCTGACCTTGGCCGACGCGCTGGCGGATGGCACGCTGACGTGCTGAGCGGCGCTCCAGACCGCCCGCTCCGGTGACGTCGGTGCACGCCACGGCCATCGGGAAGTACGTGTGCCTGGCCATCGTCGACGTGCCCGACTCGGCCGCGCACCGGATCGAAGCCGCCGCGCTCGCGAATGCGGACCTCGGCGAGGCGGCGAGCCTCGTCGTGCGCCGCGGCGACCGCCGGGGGGGCCGGATCCGTCAGGACGGGTCGGAGAGCGATCGGACGTCGATCCGCCGCCTGATCGCGGGTCGAACGGCGGTGGCCATGGACGCGCAACGCGTCGGCGAGGCGCTGCTCCAGTCGAACCTCCAACCGCCGGGGGCATGGATCGACCTCGGCGAACTCGCGTCCGCGCTCATGCCCCGGGAGTTCCGGCACAATCTCGCCCAGCTCTGCCGGTCGATGTCGCTGGAGCCGCCGGATCCGACTCGGGACGGCGACGGCGCGAGGGCGACCTCCTCGGTGTTCGAGGCGCTCGCCGTCCGGCTCGACGCCTACGACTCCGAGACGCTCCAGCGGGTCGCCGCGCTCGCGTCGCAGGCGGGCTGGACATCGGCGGGTTTCCTCTACGGGCTGGTCGGGGGCAGAGGCGAGACGTCGAGCGGCGATCGGGGCGAACGCCTGACGTCGCACGAGATCGCGTTCCTCGGGGCCCGGGACCGCCCGGAATCGTTGAAGCCGACGGGGAACGCGGCAAAGGTCGATCCGGCGCGCGTTCGCGGGATGCTCCAGCCGCTCGGGGTGGTCAGCGAGGTGCTCCCGGGATTCGAGCATCGGGCCGTCCAGGTCGAGATGGCCGAGGCGGTCAACCGGGCCTTGAACGACGACGGGTGGCTCATCGCCGAGGCCGGAACGGGAACCGGGAAGAGCTTGGCCTACCTGCTGCCCGCGGCGCTGAGGGCCGTCCAGAGCGGTGAACGGGTCGTGGTCTCGACGAACACCCGGGCGCTCCAGGATCAACTGCTGACCAAGGACATCCCCGACATCGAGCGGATCGTCAAGGAGGCGCACGCGGAGACGAGGCTCGTCACGGCCGCGCTGAAAGGGCGCTCGAACTCCCTCTGCCTGCGCCGGTGGTTCGCCGCCGACCGCCAACCGGCCCATTCCCCGGGCGAGGCGGGCATGCGGGCCAAGGTCAACCTCTGGCTGCCGATCACCGAGCGCGGCGACCGCGCGGAGCTGCTGCTGAACGGCGAGGAGGAGGGGGAGTTCCACCGCGTCTCCGCCGAGGGGGAGGCGTGCGTTCCGGCCAAGTGCGTCTTCCAGCAGCGGAACCAGTGCTTCCTCTACCGGGCGCGGCGGGAGGCGGAGGCGGCGCACGTGGTGATCGTCAACCATGCCCTGCTCCTCTCGGATCTGGGCGAGGGATCCGGCGTGCTCCCAAGCTACGATCGGTTGATCGTCGACGAGGCGCATCATCTGGAGGATCAGGCGACGAAACAGTTCGGGTTCTCGGTCACGGACGCGTCGATGTGGGAGCTGTGCGACCGGCTCGTCCGCGTCGACGGAGCGGTGACCGCCGGGTTGCTCATGGATGCGGCCCTGCTCATCGCACGCGGCGCCGCGGGAGGAGCGAACGGGCGGGATCGGGAGCGGGCGGAGGAGGTGCGCTCCCGGGTCGCGACGTCGCTGGAGCACGCGCACGCGGTCAAAGCCCGCGCCACCGTGTTCTTCGCGACCCTCCGGGATCAGTGCCTCGAGGACGGCACGGAGG
>JBPCRG010000190.1:0-2556 GCA_050997095.1 Thermomicrobiales bacterium
GTTGGCCACCCGTGCCGGACTTCGGCCGCGGTCAGGCGACGGCGGGGAGGACCCGCTCGGCGAGGAGGCGCAGCGTCTCCTCGTCGCCCGGCATCACGATGAAGATCACGTAGCGCATCCCCGCGCCCAGCATCGCCCGCACCCGCGCCAGCGCGTCCTCGGCCGTTCCGACCACCGGCAGCTGCTCGAAGAAGGCCTGCATCTCCGGCGGCAGGGTCGCGTGCTTGGCCCGCGCCGCCTCGGCGTCCCGGCTCAGGAATGCGGCCAGCAGCCCCGAGCGCAGCACCGCCTCGCGCGGCCGCCCCGCCTCGGCCAGATGGCCGTCGAGCACAGCCAGCTTGCGCGCGACGTCGTCCGGGGTGAAGGCGCCCCCCGCCCAGGAGACCGCGCCCAGATTGGAGGCGTCGGCGTAGCGGGCGGCGAAGCGCAGTGTCGTCTTTTCCCCACCCCCGGCCACCAGGATCGGGATGTGGGGCTGCTGCATGGGGGGCGGAACGAGGACCGCCCCCTCGGCCCGGAAGGGGCCGCTCGTCGCGGTGACCGTTTCCCCGCGCAGCAGCGGGCCGACGAGCTGCAGCGCCGCCTCCAGCGTCGCCTGGCGCTCCGCGGTCGGCCCCCACGGGGCGCCGAGCTGGGCGAACTCCCAGGGCGCGTCGCCGCTGCCCAGGCCCAGCAGCGCCCGCCCCCCGGAGATCAGGTCGAGGTCGGCGGCGGCCCGCGCGGTGACGACCGGGTTGGCGTAGGGGACGCAGGCGACCAGGGGGCCGAGGCGGACGCGGCGGGTGGCCTCCGCCATGGCGGCCAGATGGGTCCAGGTGGCGCTGCCGGTCGCCATCGGGTGGTCGGGGATCCAGAGGGAATCGAAGCCGAGGTCGTCGACCGCCTGGGCGAAGGCCCGCAGCACCGGCCAGGGCGCGAAGGGGGCGGTCTCGACGCCGAAGCGGACGCGCCGGGCGGCCTCGGCGGCCTAGGGATGGACGGCGGCAGGAGCAGCGGTCACGGCTTTTCCTTTCCTGAGGGGCGAACAGCGGCGGCTATCGTAGCACGCGGGCCGGCGGCGACAATGGCGGCGCCGATGAGAGCACGGTCGTTCCGGAGCACATCTCGAAAACGGCCCAGCCTGTTGAAAAAGGCGAGCGTTCCGAAGAGTCAACGGATAGACTCCCGCCCTGGTGCCGTCCGTTCCCGACTCGGAGCCGATCATGCGTGGACCGCCGAAATCCCGCCAACTTGACGAACCAATCCGGGTCTCGCTGAACGATCTTGTTCCCGAAGGTTACTTTTATCGCCATCTGGGAGGCATGCTTGACCTCGCCTTTGGCCGTGAGTTGGTGCGGAACATCTAGTCTACCGCTGTCCCGCCGATGCGACGCTGCGCTTCCTCTTCCGGTGCGATCGGACCCAGCGACGGGTCTATGAGGCGCCACCCTCGGCATGCCGTGCGTGTGCCCTCAAGGAGCGATGCACGACGTCGCAGCGGGGGAGACGGGTGGGACGGGGCTTCGACGAGGCCTATCTCGATCGGGTGCGCGGCTATCACGCCACGGAGCCGTATGCGAAGGCGATGCGCAAGCGGATGGTTTGGGTCGAACCGCTCTTCGCCGAGGCGAAGGAGTGGCACGGCCTGCGCCGCTTCCGCTTGCGGGGAGCCGAGAAGGTCGACATTCAAGCCCAGTTGATCGCGGCCGGGCAGAATCTGAAGCGTCTGCTCGGCAACCAGGGCTGGGGCCGACGGCCAGGGCCGAACGGATCGATCGGTGTCGTGCTCCCGGGAACACGAGCGACGGCAATCCCTCTGGCCTGACGAAGGGATGACGGTCCGAGCGCGCTCGGACCGCCATCCCGCTCTTCACCAGACTCCGGTCTTTTTCAACAGGCAGGAGGATTCGTGAGACGGAGGCGCGAACAGTCCCTTGGTCCGCTTTGCCCGTTGCGGCGCGCTCGAAGCCCCGGAATCAGAGGAGCATCTTCCCCGGTGACCCCGGGCTGCAATGCCAGCGCTGATTGAAATATTCCATCGTCAGTTTTCACCATGGTGTACAAAATCGTGATAGAGTGGGAACATATCCATCCTGCCGCCACGGACACGCGCAATCGAGCGAGGAGACTTCATGGACGGATCTCGGTTCGATGATCTGAGTAAGGCGGTGGCGCGTGTGCGCACCCGGCGCGGGCTCCTGCGCGCCCTCGTGGTTGCCGTCGGCGGAATCGTGGTCGGGGCGACGGGATTGAGCAGGTCCGACGCGGCCGCGACCTGCCGCCACGGCGGAGGCGTCTGCCGCAAGGACGCCGACTGCTGCTCCGGCGCGTGCCTGCCGCCGGACCAGACGGGGCGGCGGCGTTGCTCGTGCGAGGGCGGCACGCAGGCGTGCGGGAACACCTGCTGCGCCGGCGCGGACATCTGCGTCCAAGGTGCCTGTCGGCAACCCACGCCGACGAACACGCCCACTAATACGCCGACCAACACAGCCACCAACACCCCGACGAACACGCCCACCAACACCCCGACGAACACAGCCACGAACACGCCGACGGCGATCGCGGGCTCGTGTAGGG
>JBPCRG010000228.1:0-3302 GCA_050997095.1 Thermomicrobiales bacterium
CCCACCGCGCGGGATTGAAATTCCACGCTCAGTCATCATAAGTCGGTTGAAACCGACTGACGCCGACCTGTCCAGGTGGACTGCATGGGGCGATTCTGGTCTTGCATAGACGCCCTAATGCGCGCCCGCGGGCACCGGGTCGGCGGATCCCGCCTCCACCGCCGACTTCTTGTCGGTGACGACGGCCATCGACGCCGCGGCGTCCTCGTCGCGGATCAGGAACGATGCGACGAGCGCGATCAGCGAGAGACTCGCCGCCGTCGCGAACCCGTCGTGGAACGCGTTCAGCGTCGCGCTCTGGACCGCGCCGGCCCGCGTCGTGGCGTCGCCCGCGGAGGAGCCCAGGTTCGCGACCGCGTTGTTGACGTGGCTCAACGCCCGGTCCGTCCGCACCGTGGCCAGCACCGCCACGCCTAGCGACGACGCGACCTGCCGGTTCGTGTTGAAGAGCGACGAGGCCCGGCCGGAGTCGGAGCGCGAGATGTTCGAGAAGGTCGCCGCCTGCAGCGGGATCAGCGCGAAGGCGAACGACATGCCGCGGATCAGCATGATCCCCCGGATCCACCAAAGGTCCGTGTGCACCCCGACGAAGACGAAGAGGAAGGTGGCCACGGTCGCTCCGAGCGTGCCGACCATCATCATCCGCCGCGGCCCCACCTTGGGATAGAGGCCGCTGGCGACGCGCGACATGATCACCAAGCCCAGCGCCTGCGGGAACGTGGTCAGCCCGGACTGCGTCGCCGACAGGTTGTGCATGTCGCTCCGCTGCAGGAAGAGGGGAAGCAGGAAGAGCAGCCCGAAGAAGGCCGATGACGAGGCGAAGTTGACGATCGTGGCATTGCGGAACATCCGGTCGCCGAAGAGCCGCAGCGCCAGCATCGGCTCCGCCACCCGCAGCTCGACGATCACCAGCAGCACCAACAGCGCGACCCCGGCGAACCCCGTGAGGAGGACGACCGCCGACGTCCAGCCGCGGCTCGGCGCCTCGGCCAGCGCGTAGAGCAGCAGCGGCAGACCGGACGCGGAGAGCAGGAACCCGGGGACGTCGAAGCGGCCCGCCTTCTCCTCGACGTGCTCCTTGAGCACGAACGCCGCGAAGAAGAGCGCGGCGATCCCGAAGGGGACGTTGACGTAGAAGATCCAGCGCCAGCTGAGTCGGTCGATCAGCAGGCCGCCGATGATCGGCCCGATCGCGGGCGCGACCGCGATCGGGATCACCAGCACCGCCGACGCCTTCGCCCGCTCGTTCGGGGGAAAGGCGCGGAAGAGCATGGTCGTGCCGACCGGCGTCAGCATGCCGCCGCCGATCCCCTGCAGCACCCGGAAGAGGATCAGCATCCGGATGCTGGTCGCCGTGCCGCAGAGCGCCGACCCGGCGGTGAACATCGCCAGCGCGAAGAGGAAGATCCGCTTGGTGCCGAACCGGTCCCCCAACCAGCCCGAGGCCGGGATCCAGACCGCCAAACTGAGCAGGTAGCCGGTGACGATCCACTCCAGCGTAGTCGGCTGGGCGTTGAAGATCGTCCCGAGGGTGGGCAGCGCCACGTTGACGATCGTGGTGTCGAGCAGGTCCATGAAGAGCCCGGTGACGAAGACCGCCGCGACGAGCCATTTGTACGGAACCGATTGCAACCGGGACATGCGGCGCTCCTTTGTGGATGAACGATGCAGGTGCGACGAAGGAAGCGACGTTGACGTCGATGGCAACGCGGGCAAAGTAGGTTAGCGGGCCAGCTCTACGGCTGCGTCCTCTCAGGCGGCGGGAGCTGACGCAATGATCTTGCCAATGCTTGGAGCAGACGCAGCCCGGAGGCCCCCTCCTCAGGCCCCAACTCGTCCAGCGCGGCCCGGATCTGCTCGCGCCGCACCGCATGGATCCGATCCGCCACCTCCAACGCGTTCGGGGTCAGCCGGATCAGCACCTGACGCCGGTCGTCGGGATTGACCGCCCGGTCCGCCCAGCCGTCGTCGACCATCCGGTCCAGCATCTGCGACGCGGTCGCGATCGAGACGCCGAGCCCGGCCGCGACGTCGCCGACGGGGCTGCGGCCAGTGCGGCGCAGGAACATCAGCCCTTTGATCTGGCTGAGCGAAAGCGCGCCGAGATCGGCATCCCAGCCGTCCGCGCCGCCCACGCCGTTCGCGCGGAGCGAGGCGCAGATCCCCGCTCCGCTGCTCTTCAACAGATGGACGACCTCCGGCAGCGTCTCCACGATGCCGTCTATCAACGCTTCCCGATCCATCGAACGCCTAACCCTTCGGCAACCGAACTCTTAGATTATGGAATCATACGGAATTCGAACCGATAGTCAAGCGCCGCCGCTACCGACCGACGTCGCATGCGGGTGAGCGCCGCGCTTCCCGGCATCCTGAGTCGTCCGACTATCGGCAATCGGCTCATGGGAGGTGGACCGATGAGAACCTTCGTGCCTCAGTGGTCTGTGCATCGGCACGTGACTTGGACATCGACCTCGCGCGGTCGCCGCTACCGCTCCACCCGCCAGGTGTGCGGCTGCTCCTGCACGATCCCGTCGAGCAGGCCCTCGATCTCCCCGGCCACGATCAGCGGCGCGACTTCGGCCGGATCCTCGAGGTCCGCCGCCGTCAGCGCGACCAGATCGCCCAAATTCGCGAGATCGCCGTCGTCGAACCCCACCTCGCTGAGCAGCCCCTCGCCCGCCGCCTGCGCCGACACGACGACCTCGCCCTTCGGCCAGACCTCCCGCACCCGCGCCTCCAGCAGCTCCGCCAGCCGCCGCGTCGACGCCTCGACGTCGATCTCCTCCGGCCGCTCAGGCGTGAACGCCAAGTCCTCGTTCTCCTCCAGCGCGAACGGCGTCCACCCGTCCCCGATGAACAGTTCGATGCGCATGTTCGGCATTGTCCTTTCAATAGATGAGATGAGTAGGCGGTATGCCGTAGGCAGTACGCGGTAGAAAGAACGTTCGTGCGAATTCTGCCTACTGCATACCGCCTACTCCGCCGCTCCTAAAATCCGACGTTCTCCGCCCCCTTCAGCTGGAGGATCTGCCGCGCCTCGGCGGGTGTGGCGGGCTCCAGGGAGAGCTCCTTCAGGATGCGCACGATCTTGGCCACGAGGTCGGCGTTGCTCTTGGCCAGCTCGCCCCTGCCCAGGTAGATGTTGTCCTCCAGGCCGACCCTGACGTTTCCGCCCATGATCGCGCCCATCGTCACCATGTTCATCTGGTGGCGGCCCGCGCCCAGGATCGACCAGCGGTACGAGTCGCCAAGCAGGCGGTCGGCCGTGCGCTTCATGTGAAGCAGGTCCTCGGGATCGGCGC
>JBPCRG010000279.1:0-6239 GCA_050997095.1 Thermomicrobiales bacterium
GGGCGGGGAAATGCCTCGCCGGCGGGGGGCGAGTCGCTGCCGTTCGACGTCCCGGCCGATCAGCCGCCCGGCGCTTACGAGATCGTGGCGAGCACGTCAACCGGACGGTGGGGCTCGGCCACATTCTCACTCGTGGGCGACTCGGCGGCAGGGGGGACGACATGAGGATGTTCAGCAGGAGGGCAGTGATCAGCCTTGCCGTAGGAACGGTTCCGGGCTTGGCGCTTCCGATGGGGCAAATCGGGACGACGACCGCTCAAACGGAGCAGGCGACGCCGCTGGCCCTCGAAACTCTTCCCCCCGGCTTCAGCCTGACGATGCTTGCTGAGTACAACGTGCCAGCATCCGATTCGGGTTCAATGCTGCTCGTCGAGCAGCTCGTTGTCGCGCCGCAGCAAGTCACGCAAGAGATCGAAACCCAGACTACGGAGATGGTCTTCGCTCAACGCGGCAACGTGGTCTTGACCGACGAATACGGCGTGGCCGCAATAGTGAGGGAGGGAACCGCCATCACGGTTGCGGCGAGTACGCTCTCCCATCGTTACACGCTGCGCAACGACGGTGTCGAGCCTTCCGTGGTTCTCCGGCTCAACCTCTTCTCGCAATTAGTGCTCCCGGACTAGGTCACGCCAGCGACGGATCACCCGGACAAATCCACGCCGGAGGGGGACGTGCCGGGTGTGTTGTTTTGGACCACGCTACCGTCGGCGCCATCTCCTTCCGCCGCGCGGACGTGGTTCGTGGCCCAGGCAGTCTGGCGGCCGGGCGGAGACACCGGCGACCTAGTGTTGGGGGGCTCAGTGGCCCTATTGATCGAGCAGGGAACGCTGACCGTCCGCAGCCCGTCGGGCATCGAGGGTCAGCTTAACATCGGCAAAGGGCTCGTGCTCGACTCTGGAACGTCGCCCCGCTTGCGCAATCTTGGAGCAGAGGTCGCGGAGGCGCTCCTCGTCGGCATCGTCCCTGCTGGCGGCGGATTGCTCACGCGGCCGGACGCCAGCCCGGTCGCGACCATGGCACCGACGAAGCCATCGGCACCTGCGGCGACCATGACAGCCACCGCCGCGCCTGTGAGCGAGGTCACACCTCCCGGAACGGTGCTGGCAAACCACGCGACCTGGCACGCTGCGACTGCTTTGCTCACCCTCGACGGGACTACGGAGCAGAGCGCGATGAACGGCGAGACGATCCTCGACGTGGCGCTGGGTTACGCCAACACCGGCGCCGGCAGCATCGACTTCGTCGTACGCCCCGTCTTCATCCGCGTCGCCGACGACGCCGGCCAAATCTGGGGCAATATGGGGACTGGAGGGATGTTCAACCATACGGACCCGCAGGACCAGCGGGTCATTCTGGGGCCGGGGGAGTCGCAGCAGTTTCAGATGCAGTTCTTGGGGCCCGTGCTCTCCGGCGACCGGCGGATAACCATCGCGATCGAGGAGTTCGGCGCCGTCCGCAGCGCCAAGTGGTTCGGGGTGATCAAGGGATGACGCGACGATCGGCGATCTTTCACCTCGGTCATTCGAACAGGGCCGCGCTCTGCGGACTGATCGCCGGGGTGCTGGTGCTCGGCGGATGCGGCGGGGGCGCCGCGGGACCGGCGCCGTCCCCCACGCCGAACCTTACGGCGACCGCGATTTCGGAGGCCGCGACGGCCGTCGCGTTCACCGACTCGGTCGCCTCGCGGCTGGCACGTCTTGGCCCGGACGGCGTGAAGCGCCTCCTGGCGCAACGCCCGATTCCCGGCGCGCTCCTGCCCGACGGCGTCACCGCCTCGACGGTCAACTTGCAGGACATCGCCGTCGACGAGGTGCTAAATGCGGGCGCGCTCGCCAACTCGCAACAGCTGCAGGCGATGGGGATGACGGTGCAGGTCAACGGCACGTGGGACGTGGGCAGTCACTATCGCGTCTACGGCAGCGCCCCAGAAGCGGCGCAGGTTTTTCAGGAGGACTCGGGAAGCATTTGGCTCGGAGCCTCCAGGCGGCTCGACGGTCGCCACCCGGGATTCGTGAGCGCGCCGTCGTCGTTCGGCGGCGGCCCGATCACGAGCGCGACGGCGGAGCGGCAAGTCGGCAACGTGTTGGTCAGCGCCTCGACGAACGACACGGAAGATTCCTTCGGCGCGCATCCCAACATGTCGGCCACGAATTTGGCGACGAGCTTGGTCGAAGCCGGCGTCGCCCATCTCGAACGGACGGTGCTCGGAATCGGCCCTGGCACGCCGACACCGGGCGAGTGAGTGACAGATTGAATTTGACGCCGGGGACGAGACCCTCAAATCATGGGAGAGGACAGCATGGGCGAGCATGAGGCTGCAGGATCTTCGAGACTGACGACGTGGGTTGTGTGGGTGCTTGGCGCCGGGCTCTTTCTGGCGTACATCCTGCCTGCGGTGAAGGTCCGGGCGAGTTTCTCCGATGACAAGAACCTCAGGCTCGCCGACGTCAACTTCTTCATGTACGGCACCGGCCATGGATGGATTCTGGACCTCGGGAAGGCCGGGATCGTTGCCGCGATCGTCGCCGCCTGCGCCTATTCGCCTCGCGACCGACGCACGCAGGCGTGGCTGGTCACGGTCGGCGCGCTGCTCGGGTTGCTTCTGCCGATCTACGTCGGGTCCAAGCTTGGGAGCGATGCGTCGTTGGGCATCGGGTTGTGGCTGCTGGCCGTGGCTTGTGGAGTTTCGGCCATCCTGCCGTGGGTCCTGCAATCGGAGGATGCCAAGCCCAAGCCGGAATTGAATCGTTGGCTCACAGAACCGATCGGCGGAAAGACGTTCAATCTGGCCGGCATGCCGTTCCCGGCGGAGTCGTCCCCCCTACCCGTCGTCCGCGATTCGATGCAAATGAGCGCGATCGAGAGCAATCCGGCGAGCCTGTTGCAATCGCAACATCCGGGAAGCGCGTTTCGGGCCGTCATCGAGGTGTCCTTGCCGGGCTTCGCCGATGGGCAATCCGTCAAGCTGACGTGGATGACTCCGTCGGGAACCGGCCTGTATGTGGGACAAACCGCGGCGAAGAGCGACGGGACCGCGGCGTTCAGATTCATGACGCCGATTGGGCAACGGGCTGGGACTTACGACGTTCGGGCCAGCTCAGACAACGGAACGTTCTCGACGGCGAAAGTGTCTGTTCCGGAAGAGACAGGCGTCTCAATTGGTCAGGACTTCATCGAGTGAGATCACATGGTGAGATGGAGCGTCGACCTCGTTGCGGAAGTTAAGACGATCGTCCGTTTGCTGTGTCACAGCGGTCGGTATGTACGAAGGGCAATCTCGAATGTGGTTTCGACGAAGTAGGTGTTTTCTTCTTGGCTTCCTGCTCTTTACTGTGGGATGCGGGGGCGGCAAAGGCGACAAATCCGACATGAGCGATAGCAATCCTCAAACCGTGGCCGAAGGCTTCACCACGGCGTTGCTCGCTCTACCGAGTGCTACTCAAGTCCACCGTCTGGCAGGATTTTTCCTGCCGACGGAGCGTCCGAGCACGAATTACTGGGGCATGCTATGGCAAGCCAATATTCATTACCTCTCCTGGGTGCCAAACCTCGGTCAATGCAAAGGAGCAAAGCCGAAAATAGAAACGATTCAAACCGAACTCAAAGACATCACCAATGCGCGCGTGACGTTCAATTTCGAATGCGTCGCCTATCTTATAAGCACCGCCAGTGGGCCGGGCCAAGAATATTTGTCTACGCAAGTGACTTCCGACCGCCTCTCGTTCCAGCTTCAGAAAGCTGATGGGAAATGGTACCTCAAGTTCGGATCGGTTCGACCATACTGACAACCCAGAGCGACGGCTGTTCCCCAATCGAAAGGACTCGTGGCAGGTCAACGGCGGATTCGTGACGGCGAGCATTTTCTTACCGTCATTTGGATGTCCAAGCCGATAACTTCCGAGCCACGTCCCGAGGACTGCGCGAGACTTGGCTGCCACTAAAATTTGATCGGACGATGGTTCGAAACGGATGAGGGATCGCCCGATGGCACGTTCGTTGATCTCGTGCGGATTGATCGTCGCCGCCCTCCTTTCGGCGCTTTTCGGCACCCTGATCGAGCAGCCGGGTTCCGCTCAGGCTTCAACTCCCGTGCACCAGGTGGTGATCTTTGTTCAGGGAATCAATTCTAAACTTGACACGGAAGATAAATTGGATGTTCCGTTCCTACGGATCAAAGTAGAACTTCAGAAGAAGTACCGCTATCTCGGCCTGAGCGACTTCATCAACTTCAGCTACCACTCAAATTCCTACAAAGAGGGTACTCTAACGGGTTATAGCTACCGATGTCAGGACACTGGCAGAAGTCTCAATACGACGAGCGCCGGACTCCGCAGGCTGATCGAGAACTATCATTCTTTGCACCAATCCGACAAGATTGTTTTGGTTGGCCCTAGCATGGGCGGTCAAGTCATCTCACGCGTCATCGGAAACTCTAAGCCAGATCCAATGGACGACCGAACGAAGGCCGCGATCTCTGCAATCGTGACGCTCGATAGTCCGCTCTACGAAGCAACGTCAACTGACGTCAATGCACTCCCGCGATTTGGCGCAGGCACAGGGTGTGTTGGAGTGTTGACGAGTACTCAGGCTGCGATCGATCTCAATACGGAACAACAAGATTACTTAACCGATCGAGATTGGATCAACGGCAGCGCGGTTGAGCGGCGACTCGAAAATTCTATGCAGTGGGTGTCTGACCATGGGGGACGAATCGGCACGTTTGGGAACGATCAGGATTGCGTCTTCAACCATACCCTGGCCGCCTGTGCTGCGATCCCTACTGGTGGATTGGATCAGTCTTGGACTCAAATCTACCGACGGGGAGAGCCGATCGGGTCGTCCAAAATGTATTCGATTCCCGTCGGCACTTTGTCATGTAGGACATTCAAACCGGGCCTTCCGCCAGATCTGGGTGATTGTGTCGGAAAATCGCATGCCTATTTGCTCGATAATCCGCCTTTAGAGATACTGAACACGATTGGATTTCACGATCAAGCCGCATACCAACCTCCACTGGTTGACAATCCTTCCGACCACGGTGGACAGCCTCCGATGAGCCAGCCGCTGCCAGCCTCGGGCGGCTCACCGTGCACGGCGGGGGCGACTCCCGTTCCGAGTTCAAATTTGGTGGTGAGTCCGGGATCCGGGGCAGTTGGCGCGGTTTTCGCCGCGGACGTGACGATCAAGAACACTGGCTGCGCGGCCTTCTCGCCGAACGTGCTGACCGTCGCGGGAAAAGCGCCCAATCCGAACGACCCGTACCCGGATTTCTCCCACCTGGAGGGCGCGGCGGCGGTATCGATCCCGCCTGGCGGCACGTACGCCTATCACGCGACCCGCGCGTTTCCCACGGCCGGCGTCTACAACTTCCGCGTCTCGTGGCGCGGCAGCGACGGCGGCTGGCGCGACATCCCCGGGGCGCCAGGCGTCAGCGCTACCACCTCGGTCACGGTCGGCTCGGCGTGCGCTCCAGGTCAGGTGCTGATCACCGGCGCGCTGACGGTCAGCCCGTCCAATCCGAACATCAACGACCGGGTCGCGGCCAGCGTCACGATCACGAACAACACCTGCGAGACCTTCGCGCCTGCGGTCCTCACGGTAGCGGGCAAGGGGCCGGGTGGAGAATCGGACTACCAGGACTTCGCCCATCGGCAGGGCGTCGTCATTCCGCCCGGGCAGTCCTACGCCTATGAGGCGACGCGCGCCTTCGACCGGGTCGGCGGCTACCGGTTCCGGGTCGCCTGGATGGATCAGGCCAACGGGTGGCGCGATCTTCCTGGCGCCTTGAACGTCGCAGCGACGGCCTCGCTCACGATCGGCAGCTGCCAGGCGGACCCGGTCGTGACCGGGAGCCTGACGATTGATCCCGGACAGCCGACGGTGAACGGGCTGGCGACGGCACACGCGACGATCACCAACCGCGGCTGCTCGCCATTCTCTCCGCAACTGATCGGGGCGGGCGGGCGCGGGCCGGGCGGCGAGAGCGAGATCATGGACTTCCCGCTGCTTCCGGGCATCGTGATCGGGCCCGGCGAGTCGTGGGCCTACAGCGCGACCCGAACCTTCCCGCACGAGGGACAGTACGGCGCGGGGATGACGTTCCGCGACCAGAACGGCAATTTCCACGACATCCCGGGCGACGGTTCGGCGGCGCGGGGGCTCTCCTTCCCCGTCGGCGGCTGCGGGCCGAGCGCCACCCTGACCTCGCCCTTCGTCCTCATTCCTGGCAACCCCATGGT
>JBPCRG010000316.1:0-7145 GCA_050997095.1 Thermomicrobiales bacterium
GTGGTCAGCCGGACGAGGTGTTGACGACTCGGCATGGCGGGGCCTCCTTGCGCACGGGATCGACACGGTCCCCCGACCCTACACCCGCCTGTGCCATGATGTCAATTGACATTGCATGGAGCACTGAGGAACGAAGAATCTCGTCGGTCTCGTCACGTCAGACACATGCCGTTCGTCAGACCATTCAAAACGACCGCGGCGGGGGAGGCGGCGCGCCCCGCGTGTCATTCTGATGCAGGAAGAATCTCGTCGTCGCGTGAACCTGGCCCGCCATTCTCCCCTATGCGGCACTATGCGAACCGCGGCAGGAAGGCCGCGTTGGCCGTCAGCAGTTCGTCGAGCAGCTGCGGCGCGGTGCGGCGGTCGCGCACGAGCGGGTCGGCCAGCAGGGCTTGGAGCGCGAGGCCGCGGTCGCCGGAGAGCGCGGCGTCGACGATCATCTCCTGGTTGAGCACGTGGGGCAGGATGGTCGACAGCACGCCCGGCGGCAGATCGCCGACGCAGATGCCGTGCGCGCCGGTCGGGCCGATCAGCCCCATCGTCTCGACGACCGCCTCGCGCGGCAGGTTCGCGATCTGGCCGCGGTTGGGCAAGTTGACGACGGCGCGGTGCGTCCCGCCGCCGCCGATCGCGGCGGCGATGTCCGCGACCTCCTCCTCGGAGCGCTTGAGCGAGAGCGGCGCGGAGCCGTCGATCTGGGCGAGCGTCGTCGCGCGGGCGGTCGCCATCATTGCCCGCCGGTGCTCAATGGTCGTCAGGTGGACTCCGTAGGCCGCGCCGTGGCCGCCGGCCTCGTCGAGAACATCGGGGAAGAACTCCGCGAGGTGGCGATCGCCGGCGGCGGGGAGGCTGCCGTACGTCCCGAAGAGCGCGAGCTTGAATTTCCATCGATCCTGGAACGGCTCCATGTGCGCGCCGGCGAAGGGCTTGAGCGGGATCGTCCCGCCACCGTAGAGGTGGCGGCGGAGCAGATCGAGGGCGTCCCGCGACCCGATCTGCGCGTCGAGCAGCCAGATCAGATGGTTGATGCCCGCGACCCGGAATTCGAGCGTCTCCCCCGCCTCGGCGAAGAGCTGGCTGAGCATGCGCCGGGTTCCGAAGACCTCGTGGCAGAGGCCGACCGTCTTGACGCCCGTGCTCTTGGCGACCGCCCGCACCAGCGTCGTCATCGGATTGGTGAGGTTGAGCAGCCAGGCGTCGGGGCAGACCCGCTCCATCGTCCTGGCGATCTCCACCATCACCGGGATGTTCCGCAGCGCCCGCGAGAGCCCCCCTGGCCCGACCGTGTCGCCGACCGACTGCGCGATGCCGTGGCGGCGCGGAATCTCGAGGTCGTGCCGCGTCGCCTCAAGGCCGCCGGTCGTGATCGTGACCACGACCACATCGGCGGCGGTGAGCGACTCCCGCAGATCCGGGTTCGTCTCGATCCGGAGCGGCGCCCCGATCGCCTCGACGATCTTTTGGCCGAGCAGGCGCATCTCCGCCGCCGCGTCCGCGTTCAGGTCGTGGAGGACGACCGTGCCGGAGATGCCGGGCGTCAGCGCCAGATCGCGCAGGATCGTCGGGCTCCAATTGAAGCTGCCTCCGCCGACGATGCAGATGCGTTGCGGTTTCCCCACCGATCCCGTCCTTTCGCCGTGATGAGCATGAATCGACGTATGGGCGACGCCGGGCCGATCGCCCGTGGCAGGCGGGAAAGCCCCTGGCTACACTCTCCCCCATGGAAGCATCGATCGATTTCGCGGCCGGCGACGTCTGGGAGACGCTGGACGACCTCCTCTCCCGCCTGGAGCCGCGGCCCGCGTCGCGCTGCGGCAACGTGCGCTGCGAGCCTGGCTGGGAGTGGCGGGTCAATCTCGTCGACTACGATCTCTGGCTCGCGGTGGCGGGCCGGGGCCGATTCCTCCTGAACGGCCGACGGCACGACGTCGGGCCCGGCACGCTCTTCTGGCTGCGGCCGGGGGACGAGGGGTTCGCCACCCAAGACCCGGACGACCCGCTGGTCGTGATCTACGCCCACTTCAGCTTCCATCGCAGCGGTTCCATGCACGCCGAGCTGCTGGATGATCATGCCCTGCCCGCTCGGCACATTCCGCTTCAGGATTTCGCGAGGATCGAGTCGCTGCTCGCCCGCATCGTCCGTCTGCAGCAGCAGCCGTCGCAGCTGGGCGCGATCGAGGCCCGCGCGCTCCTCCAGCTGGCGATCGTCGAAGCCTACCGGCAGCATGCGGTCGATCGCGGCGTCGCGAACGTGCAGCCCGATCCGCGGCTCGCCCTGGTGCTCCACCAGATCCACCGCAATCCCGCGGCCCGGCTCACCCTGCCGGAGGCCGCGCGGCTCGCCAACCTCTCCCCCGACCATTTCAGCCGACTCTTCACATCCTACGTCGGCATCTCGTTCCGCCAATACGGCGTCGACGTTCGGCTGGAGCGCGCCCGCCATCTCCTGGAGGAGACGACGCTGACCGTGGGCGAGATCGCGCTCTCCCTCGGCTACGAGGACGTCTTCCTCTTCAGCCGCCAATGCAAGGCCCGCTTCGGCCGCCCCCCGACCCGCCTGCGCTCCCGCCCATCGCAAAGAGCGGACCGCAAATCCGCGCTCGATATTCCGTGACAGGTCCTCCGACAAGGGCGACCACGGAGGGTCGCCCCCACCCGTCTCTCGCGTCGTCTCCCCCTTCCCCCCGATCGTCGGGGGGAAGGGGGCCGGGGGGTTGGGGGGCCGTCCCCGTTCCCTCAATCCCGACGACGTCCCACGAACCGCCTCAGCAGGTGACGTCCTTCCCCTCGCTGCCGAAGACCGCCAGACGCTCCTCGTCGTCGGTCCGGGCGACGCTGGCCGGTTTGTAGTGGAACTGGAGCGCGCGCCGGCGCAGGGGAGAGCGGCTGGGCGGGGTGCCGTGGTGCAGCAGCCCGTGGAAAAGCAGGCAGCCGCCGGGCTTGAGCGGCACGGAGAGGACCTGGGTGACCGCGACGTCGGTGTCGCAGATCTGCCAGTCGCGCCGCTGGAAGTGCGGCACCGGGCCGGAGCGCTGGCTGCCGGGGATGACGTGCATGCAGCCGTTCTCCGGCAGCGCCTCGTCGAGCGCGATCCAGACGCCGACGATCATCGAGTCCGCGGGGAGGCTGAAGAACGCGTTGTCCTGATGCCAGGGCTTCTCCCGGCCGCTCAGCGGCGGCTTGAGCAGCGCCTGATCCTGGAAGAGCACGGGCGCCTCGCCCATGATCCGGGTCAGGATCGCGAGCAGGTCGGGGTCCGCCGCGACCGCGTCGAGCCGGGGTTCGTGTTGCACGAACCCCATCAGCTTGCGCACGACGTCCTGCCTCAGCTCCGGCGGCATCGTCGGCAGCAGCTCGCGCGCGTTCGCCTCAAACTGGATGCCCGTGAACTCGGCCGGCCGGCCGCCGATGAGGTCGAGCAGCCCCCCCAGCGCGGACGCCACCCGCTCCGGCGAAAAAACGTCGTCGATTACGAGATAGCCCTGCTCGAGAAACTGCGCGACGTGGGCGTCGTCCACCGCCGCGAACCCCTGGACGCCCTGGGCCGCCCGGGTCGTCTCGTAGAGATGAAGCGTCTCCGGCTCGTTCACGCCGTCGTCGACCCAGATCTCGGGCTCCTGCAGCTGGTTCATGGGCGCCTCTCCGGACGTGCGAAGGCGATCGGCGGGCGCGCCGCCACGCTGCCTCAGGTATGGACCCTGCGCCGCCCGGAGGCCATAGCCCCAGACGGCGTTTTTTGCATCGAGCGGACGTTCCGTCGGCGGAGACGATGCGTGAGGATGACCGCGGGGAGTCTCATCGGTCGTCGCGGGGCCGGCCGCGACGTCCATCACCACTCCTTTCCGCTCGCGAACGACCTTTTCGATGGTGTGCCAATGCTCCCCGACGCCAAGGCGACGAACAGCGCACGCCGCCATGATGGTGATGGCGGGCGGGATCTTGCCGACGAAGGGGACGTGCGGGGAGATCGTTTCAAGCTGTTCCCCGCGGCCCATGAGATAGACTCCGACAGGGCTTTCGATTGGACCCGAACAGCGCGGGTCGATCCAGGTCCGAATCGGCGAACCCACGGCGCATCACGGAGGAAGTCAATGCGGTTAAAGACCATGGGCTTGCGGTCGTTGCTGGCAGTCATGATCGTCGTCGGAGCCGTTGGCCTCCCGCACGTTGGATCGACGCGGGCGGAGAGTTCGACCCCGACTGCGGGCATCTCGGTACCGGCCGCGACGCCCGTAGGCGGTTGGCGGCCTTGGCAGACGCTCGCGCTCACCGATGCCGGGACGAAAAAGCCATTCACGCTTGCGGACTTCTCGGGCTGCACCGTCGTTGTTCAAGCGATGGCGACCTGGTGCTCGAGTTGTCGTGCACAATTGAAGGAGATCAAGGCGGCCCGAACGGCGCTCCACGACGACAGCGTCGTGTTTGTCGCGATCAGCATCGAGACCGATCTTCCGAATTCGGATCTGGCCGGCTATGCCAAGGCCGAGGGCTTCGACTGGCTCTTCGCGGTGGCGACGCCGGAAATGCTTCGCGCGCTGGTCGACGAATTCGGTCGGACACTCGCCAATCCGTCGGCGACCCCGCATTTTGCGATCTATCCGGACGGATCGTTCAGCAAGCTCGAAACCGGCGGGATGACGTCGGAGGAGCTGCTGAGCTGGATCAAGAAGCCTGCGGCGAAGTGACCGGCCATGGCCAGTACCTGGAGGCGTTCGCGCTCGGGAATGGCGCGATCCTGACGAACGTCTGCGTGCTGCCCCTCTATCCTGGACTGATCGCGTTCCTCGCCGGAACCTCGTCGGCGGGCCGCGCAAATCGGGGCCAGGCGTTTTTGGGTTTGCTGGTGCTGGCCGGCGTCCTCAGCATGATGATCGGGCTCGGATTCGTGCTCTATCTCCTCAACCGCTCGTTCAGTTCGATCCTCGACTGGCTCCTGCCGCTGATCTACGGGACCGTCGCGGCGCTCGGTCTGGCGATGATCGCCGGCCGGAATCCGTTCTCGCGGATCAGTTCGTCGGCGACTCCATTCGGTCGGACGCCAGCTCTGTCGGCCTACAGTTACGGGCTGCTGCTCGGACCGATGACGCTCCCATGCGCCGGGCCGCTGGTCATCAGCGCGTTTGTGCTCGGCGCAGGCAGCTCATCCTCGCTGGCCGAAGGATTGCTGTATTTCCTCGCCTTCGGCTTCGGTTTCGGCTGGCCCTTGGTGGCGCTCCCGATCGTGGCAGCTCCCCTCCAACGACGGGTGACGCGATGGCTCGCCACGCACGCGGTCGTGATCGGCCGGATCTCGGGCGCGGCGCTGGTCGCGATCGCGCTCTACGGCCTTTGGACCGAGTACTTGCCCAATCTGAACGGGTAGCTTTCCGGGGCGGATCGCGCTATACGATAATCGCTAATCGCTAATCGCTAAAGGCCGCACGAAGACCGGCGCTGCCAGTCCGGCGTGCCGATGGCGGGGACCGCATGAAGGAAGCCACAGCCCGCATCAAGATCAACAAGCTGCTCGAAGCGGCGGGATGGCGCTTCTTTCCCGACGGAACCGCACCCGCCAACATCCGGCTCGAGCCCAGCGTCACGGTCAAGTCGACCGACCTGGACGCGCTCGGCGTCAACTTCGAGCAGTCGGGCAAGGGCTTCGTCGACTTTCTGCTGCTCGACGCCAAGGGCTTTCCGCTCCTCGTGCTCGAGGCCAAAGCGGAGGACAAAGACCCGCTCGTCGGCAAGGAGCAGGCGCGCAAGTACGCCAAATCCCAGAACTGCCGGTTCGTGATCCTCTCCAACGGCAACCTGCACTATTTCTGGGATCTGGAGCGCGGCAACCCCCACATCGTCACGTCCTTCCCGACCCCGGACTCGGTGACCGGCTACAAGCTGGTCACGCCCAACCCGCGGCGCCTGGTCGACGCGCACGTCGGTGACGACTACATCGTGCTGACCCAGCGGCCGAACTACGCGTCCGAAGCGGCGTGGCGGAACGAGGCGGAGCGGCCGGGCTACATCCAGGCCAACAAGCTGCGGTTCCTGCGGCCCTATCAACTGAAGGCCATCCACTCCGTGCAGCAGGCCGTAAAGGACGGCAAGGACCGCTTCCTCTTCGAGATGGCGACCGGCACCGGCAAGACGCTCACCGCCGCCGCCGTGATCAAGCTCTTCCTGCGCACCGGAAACGCGCGCCGGGTCCTCTTTCTGGTGGACCGGCTCGAGCTGGAGGATCAGGCCAAGAAGGCCTTCACCGCGCAGCTCTCCGCCGACTTCCAGACGGTGATCTACAAGGAGAACCGCGACGATTGGCGGCATGCCGAGATCGTCGTCACCACCGCGCAGTCACTGCTCTTCAACAACAAG
Organism: Thermomicrobiales bacterium; assembly: GCA_050997095.1. Taxonomy (GTDB): domain Bacteria; phylum Chloroflexota; class Chloroflexia; order Thermomicrobiales; family UBA6265; genus JBPCRG01. Next base: position 6,349 of record JBPCRG010000316.1, read on the forward strand.
TACCGGCAGCTCTTCTCCCCGACCGACTTCGATCTGGTCATCTCCGACGAGGCGCACCGCTCGATCGGCGGCAACGCCCGCGCCGTCTTCGAGTACTTCATCGGCTACAAGCTCGGCCTGACCGCCACGCCCCGCGACTATCTCAAGCGCTTCGACGGGGCCGACCCCACCGGCCGCGACCCGCGCGAGGCCGAGCGCCGGCTGCTGCTGGACACCTACCGCACCTTCGGCTGCGAGAACGGCCAGCCCACCTTCCGCTACTCCCTTCTGGACGGGGTGAAGGAGGGATTCCTGATCAACCCCACGGTCGTCGACGCGCGGACCGAGGTCACCACCGAGCTGCTCTCCGCGCAGGGTTTCGTCGCGTCGTTCGTCGACGACGCCGGCGACGACCAGCAGGCGGCCTACACGCAGCGCCAGTTCGAGAAGCGCTTCTTCGCCGACGACACCAACCGGATCTTCTGCAAGACCTTTCTGGAGAACGCGCTGCGCGACCCGATCAGCGGCGAGATCGGCAAGTTCATCGTCTTCGCCGTAAGCCAGCACCACGCCGCCAAGCTCGTCCAGATCCTGAACCAGATGGCCCACCTGATGTTTCCCGGCAGATACCAGTCCGACTTCGCCGTCCAAGTCACCTCGCAGATCGCCGACGCCCAGCAGTTCGCGATCAACTTCAGCAACAACAACTTGTGCGGCTCGGCCAACGGCCTGCCCGCCTACAAAACCAGCAAGACGCGGGTCTGCGCCACGTTCGGGATGATGACCACCGGCTACGACTGCACCGACCCCCTCAACCT
>JBPCRG010000327.1:0-3060 GCA_050997095.1 Thermomicrobiales bacterium
AACATCACCGCCCCGATCGCCCAGGCGCCCGTCTCCAGGTCGACCAGGCTCAGCAGCACCATCCCTACCGCGACCCCGAGCAGCCCGCCCGCTATCAGGCGGCGCGGCCCCACCCGCGGGTAGAGCCGCGCCACCAGCTGCGTCGAGACCACGACCCCGATCGCCTCCGGAAAAGTCGTCAGCCCGGAGGCGAGCGGCGACGCCCCGCGGGCCTCCTGCAGAAAGAGCGGCACCAGGTAGAGGATGCCCGCGAAGCCCACCGTCGCGAAGAACGAGACGAGCAGGGTCGAGCGGAAGAGCATGTTCTGGAGCAGCCGGAGCTGGACCATCGGGTGCGGCGCGCGCAGCTCGACCGCGACGAAGACCGTCAGCAGGACGAGCCCGGCCGCGCCGGTTGCGACGACCGGCGCCGAGGGGAAGGGGCGCGACGGCCCCTCGCTCAGCGCGTACATGGTCAGGGCCAGCCCGCTGCCGGCCAGCAGGAATCCCGGCAGGTCGAAGGCGCCCGTCGCGGGCTCCTTGTGCTCGTGCAGGAAGACCACGCCGAAGAGCAGCGCCAGCAGCCCGACCGGCACGTTGACGTAGAAGGCCCAGCGCCACGAGCGCTGCTGGATCAGCAGCCCGCCGAGGACGGGGCCGGCGGCGGGCCCGACGATCAGCGCGAACATCAGGATCCGCGACATCGCCACCCGCTCCTTCGGCGGGAAGGCGCGGTAGAGCATCGCCAGCCCGACCGGCGTCAGCAGCCCGCCCCCCGCCCCCTGCAGCACGCGGAACGCGACCAGCTGGTCCAGGCTTTGCGCCAGCCCGCAGAGCGCGGACGCGGTCGTGAAGAGCCCCAGCGCGAAGAGGAACGTCCGCTTCGTGCCCCAGCGGTCGCCCATCCAGCCCGAGGCGGGGATGAAGACCGCGAGGCTAACCAGATAGCCGATCACGACCGCCTCGATCTTCGTCGGCGGCACCTTGAACTCGCGGGAGAGCGTGGCGAGCGCGACGTTGACGATCGTCGAGTCGAGCGAGCTCATGACCATGCCGCAGACATAGATCACGGCGACGACGAACTTCTGGCTGGGATGGCGCAACGGCACGATGAGGGTCCGCCGGCGTGAGATCGGCCCGGGGATCGCCCGTCCGACGCACGAGGATTGTGGGGAGAGCGGCCGGTTCGCGCCGCGGCGCCGTCGGCGCGGCCGCGGCCCTCAGGATAACGCGGCCTTCACAATTCCGCGACACGGTCCTCCCGCGTGGATCCAACCCCCGGGTCTGCACGATGGGCGATCTGCGCCAGATCGATCGGCATCACCTCCCGGCACGATCGCCGAAAGTCGGTTTCAACCGACGTATCTGATTCAGCGCGGGGTTGAAAACCCCGCGCGGACGAGCACATGCGCGCATGAGGAGCCCAGCGCCCTCCTCCTGACACGCTCCGTCGGCGACAAAGTCTTGACATTCGCATGTGCATGTTTTACCGTCCCCGTGCCGACAGTCTGTGCAAAAGATCCAGGGAAGGGGTGGAAGCGACCAACGTCGGGATCGACCATTGGTCCCTCGCTTTGCCGTGAACGCGTCGGCCCACCCGGCCGGCCGCCAGAATTGATGGAGGATGCGAATGAGCGACGACGCTTTCCGCGACCCCGCCGGGCAACTGCGAACTCCCCGCACCAACCGCCGCAAGTTTCTCCAAGGCGCCGCCGCGCTCGGCGCGGCCGCGACCGGCGCCATCGCCGGAGCGCGCGTGATCGTCCCGGTCAACGCGCAGGATGCCGTCAAGGTCACCTTCTGGACCGAGCACACCGACCCCGACCTGACGATCATGAAGAGCATGGTCGAGACCTACAACGCCCAGGCGAAGGGGCATCAGGTCGAACTGGTCCAGATCCCGCCCGCCCAGGTCACCGACAACACGAAGCTGCTCACCGCCGTCCGCGGCGGCACCGGTCCGGACGTCTACAACTTGGACCGCTTCATTGTCGCCTCCCGCGCGGCCGACGGCGCGCTCCAAGACCTGACCGAGCTGATGGGCGGGCAGAACTACCTCTCCAACTACATCCCATTCGCCCAGCAGGAGGCGACCTTCGCCGGAAAACCCTACGCCCTGCCGTGGGACACCGACGCCCGGGTCCTCTACTACAACAAGATGATGATCCAGGACGCCGGCGTCGATCCGGCCGAGCTCGACCCCGCCAAGGGCCCCGTCACCTGGGACCGCGTCAAGGAGATCTCCGACAAGATCAACAAGCAGGACGGCAGCGGCAACTTCACCCAGATGGGATTCATCCCCTGGCTGAACCAAGGCTGGCACTACACCTACGGCTTCTCCTACGGCGGCACGTTCTTCGACCAGACCAAGTGCGAGGTATCGCCCGACGACGCGCCGATCGTGACGGCGTTCCAGTGGGTGCAGGACTACTGCAAGGCCCTCGACGCGGACAAGGTCAGCGCGTTCGGCTCGCCCTCGATGCAGCCGGGCTTCGACCCCGCGCAGCATCCGTTCCACACCAAGACGCTCGCGATGCAGATCACGGGAGACTGGGAGATCGCCCAGCTCGCGAAATACGCGCCGGACATCGACTACGGCATCACCTGGATGCCCGTGCCGAAGGCGGGCGACAACTCGGTCACCTGGGCCGGCGGCTGGTCGGTCGTGATCCCGCAGGGCGCCAAGCATCCCAAGGAGGGCTTCGCCTTCATGCAGTGGTTCGCCGGTGAGCCGGGGCAGCGCATCTACACCCAGCAAAGCTCGCACCTGCCGACCTGGAAGAGCCTGCTCTCGGACTCGGCGCTCTTCGAGCAGCGCCACCAGTTCTTCACCCAGATCCTGCCGACCGCCAAGAACCGGCCGCCGCTGCCGGTCGGCGCGAAGTACTGGGACGAGCTGACCGTCGCCTGGCAGAAGTCCTGTCTCGACTAGGACAAGCCCGCTGACCTGCTCAAGGACGTCCGCGACCGCGTCGACGGCGACCTGAAGCAGTTCTGCCCGGTCACCATCGCGGCTCCGACAAGCTGAGTGCTCCATGCAACGTCATTTGTCATAGATCGGCTCGGGGTAGAGGCGGTGGA
>JBPCRG010000341.1:0-3634 GCA_050997095.1 Thermomicrobiales bacterium
CACGCCTTCGAGGAGTTCGTTGCCGATCCAATACGCCTCGACCACACGGTCGTCGAACGGATCGGCGATGCCGTTGCTCCGCGCGATCAGCGTCAGGTAGGGCATCGCGCCGGTGAACTTCCGCAGCATCGCGTCGAGCGGCGGCTCGCGGACGGCGGCGAGCGCGTAGTCGAAGATCGCGCGGTTGTCGTCGCCGCCGCAGTAGAGGAGGCGATTCGGCATGAAAGCGTAGCGGATGAATCGGCTCGTACCCGCGATCGAGCGGGTGGGGGCCAATACGCCGCCGGTCATCGCAATCATCTCAGGCACTCCGCGCATCCTCCTCGGCCCACAGGTCGGTCAGCTCGGCGTAGAACGCGAGCATCGTTTCCACCTGATCGACCGCGATTACCTCCATGACCAGCCCGCGATCCACGAGCACATGCTGGCCCACCGCCACGTCGGGGCAGATAGCCAGGCTGGCGCGCACGATCTCGCCTTCGAGCAGTTGCACCTCGGCGTGGTCCTCCCGGACGGCGACGACGCGCGCGATCAGCGGCAGGCACATAATCCTTCCCTTCCGATGTGGAGGCAGCAGGTCGCAGGTCGGCAGATCGTAGGTCCGGGCGACTGAGGTCCCTCCGTAGTCGCCACCGAAGCGCGGGCGCGAGACCTACGACCACCGCCCAGAGGGAACCGGCCCGCAACCCGCAACTTCCGTTCAGGCCGGCGGTATCTTCGGGCTGGCCGGATCAACCGGGTCCTGCAGATCGATGCCGGTGGCATCGCGGGCCGTCCGCGTGCCGGCGGGTCGTCCCGCTCCCGAGGAATCCATGTCCTCGCGCCCGGGCTCCTTGCCTTCGTCCGGGGCCATCTCCGAACCCTGTCGCGTGCCCGGCTGGTGTGCGGGCCGGGAATCATCCCGCCGATCCTCTTCCATCATCAGCCTGCCTTTCCTGCGTCTTGTGGGTGCTCGCGGCGCGACCACCCTGCCAGCAGCCACTCGGCCCACGCCGCAACGCCCGCGCCGGTGCGGCAGGAGACCTCGAAGATCGGCGCGCGGGGGTTGAGCGCGCGCACCGACTCGTAGAAGAAGGCCCGGTCGAAGTCCACCAGCTCGATCAGGTCGATCTTGTTGAGTACGATCGCGTCGCTGACGGCGAACATCTCCGGGTACTTGAACGGCTTGTCGTGGCCCTCGGCGGCCCCCACCAGGGTCACCTTGCGGTGTTCGCCGAGCGCCCAGTGGGTCGGGCAGACCAGGTTGCCGACGTTCTCCACGAGGACGATGTCGAGTCGCCCCAGATCGAGGTCGTTCAGGGCCTGATCGACCATGTTGGCCTCGAGGTGGCAGTTACCGCCGGTGTTGATCTGCACGGCGGCACCGGCACCGGCCGCCAAAACCTTCTCGGCATCAATGCTCCCGGCGATGTCCCCCTCTATCACGCCGATGCGAGCGCGCCCGCGCAAGGCTTCCAGGGTCCGCACGATCAGGCTCGTCTTGCCGGCACCCGGCGCGGCCATGACGTTGACCGCCAGCACCCCGGCAGCATCCAGGCGGCGGCGGTTGCGCGCAGCGGCCTCGTCGTTGCCGGCCAGCAGGCGCTCGCCGATCGTGACGAGTTTCACGCTCGATGCAGTCATCATTCCTCGACCTCCATGCTCTCGATCAGCAACTCGCTCCCCTCGTCGGTGACCCGCCCGACCGCGCCGCAGCGGGGGCAGCGGAAGTCGGCACCAGTCCGGTGGTAGTCTTCGTCGCACGGCGCGCAGCGGAAGCACATCTGCGTGCGGCGGACGTTGAGCGCGGCCCCCTCGGCGAGCGTGCCGGGCGTCAGCAGGTCGAAGGCGAAGAGCAGCGAGTCGTCGATGATGCTGGCCCGCTCGCCGATCACCAGGTTGATCGCCAGGATCTTCTTCGCGCCGATCCGCGCGGCGTGCGCCTCCACGCTATCCAGCAGCGCGGTCATCACGGACACCTCATGCACGCGCCCCGTCCCTCCCGCGCGGCCGTCGCGCCACCCGCATCGCCCCGTTCAGCGCCGGCCCACGATCGCGCCCAGCGTCCAGCCGAAGACCCAGTGGGCCACGAGCATCGTCGCCGGGCGACTCGGTCGGTCGCGCTCGGGCGGCGGCATCAACCCCAGGGCGGGCACCCAGCCCTTGTAGCTCACTACCCAGACGATCGTGGCGAAGACGATCCCGTGGATTGCCGGCGGGATAGGGAGACGCAGCCGGCGGTGGAGAACGGCGAAGAGCGCCCCGATCGCGATGCCGAAGCCGACATGCCCCACCACCGTCAGCACGTCCTGCGCCTCCTCCTTGCGGCGGCGGATGCCGACGGCGGCGAGGGCCTGCGCGGCGATCGTCTCGGGCGGGGCCGTGCCGAGCAGGCCGAGCTTCGCCCCCACGGCCATCACCGCGCTCATCGCGGCCGTCCCGATCGCCCCGCCGAGCGCGCCGTCAACGATCGCCTGAACATCGCGTTGCATCATCCAACCCCACGCGCTGGCGACCGACGGCTCACATCGCGCGAATCTTGATGTAGCGGATCAGGTCGGGAAGCGAGATGACCAAGCCCGCCGCCACGATCAGCAGCAGGACAGCGGCGATCAGGAGTACGGCGTCGCGCAGGCTGGTAAGCAGGTCCATCTCCGGCGACCTCCTCGATTCGGTCAACGTGGCCAGCATGTTACTCATGTTGCTCCCTCCACTGCTCCTCCCGCGCGCGCGATCGCCGGGGATTCGCTGTGCCCGTTGCGGCCACCCTCGGCGAGGAGGTCCGCGACAAGCGACTCCACCAGTCGCACCGCGTCGTCCACGGCACCCGCGACCGGGGCGCTCAGCCCCATGCGCCCGCCCTCGTCCTCGCCGAAGGAGGCTGGCTCGCAGCCGACCACCAGGACCCGCTTCGGTCGCCCCCCCAGCGCCCCGACCATGCGGAGCACCTTCACCGGGTCCATGCTGTGCCCCTCGATCGCCGACCCGGCACCGCCCGGCGCGAGGGCGCTCGCCAAGTCCGGCTCGATGACGCAGAGGGTGCCGGGGGCCGCCCCGCGCGGCAGCGCATCAACGAGCACCGTGGCATCCTGGTCCTCCAGCAGCGCGTAGGCCAGGTCGAAGCCCCGGATGCCGAAGTCCACGACCCGCACCCCCTCCGGCGTGGGCCGCCGGGCCAGCCGCTGCGCCACCTCGACGCCGAAGCCGTCGTCGCCGAGGAAGATGTTGCCGATGCCGGCGATCAGCAGGCGCGTCTTCGTCATAGCCCTGTGCGCTCCTCGCCGTCGAACGGCTCGACTTCCAGCGGGGAGAAGAAGAAGCGATGGCCGGGCTGTCGCAGCGCGCCGAAGTCCCGGCCCGGGTCATCGTCCACCGTCACGGCGAGGTAGACCCGGTCCTCGAAGTCCTGCTCGATCGACTCGATCGTGGCGATGCGGCCTTGCAGCAGCAGGTCGAAGGCGTCGGCACCGCCGCGCGGGCGCAGGCGCACCTGGTCGCCCGGTCGCAGCGTGACCTCGCCCCAGCGCGCGGCGTCGAGCGGTGTCCGTTGCGCCTCCCGTTCGGGGTTCCAGTCGCCAATCATCCTCGCCTCTATTCCGCCTTCGCCGTACCGGATATCCCCTGGGTGGCGGTTCCCGGTCCCTCATCCGTATTC
>JBPCRG010000407.1:0-9360 GCA_050997095.1 Thermomicrobiales bacterium
GGCCATGGTCTCAAGCATGGCACGACCAAGGTGTTCCTAAAAACTATGCTCTATTATGGTTAATTATAAGATAATAATGTCATTTGACGGGAAATCCCCGCTTAGAATGGAGTGATCCACGAAGCAAGCCACGTCGGCCAACCGAAGCACGTTTCTGTAGGCGTCGTCACCAAAATTCGCGACCGCACGGGGGCACGTTCTCAGCGGTGAAAGGACATGGCGATGGACGATCAGATCTCGCAGATCAACGCCTTGGACCGGCCGCGATTCGTCGCCCGGTTCGGGCCGCTCTTCGAGGGGTCGCCGTGGGTGGCGGAGCGGGCGTGGCGCTCGCGGCCCTTCGCCAACCGTGAGGAGCTGCACGCGAAGCTTTGCGCGGCGGTGAGGCTGGCTGACCGCGCGGAGCAGCTGGCGTTGATCCGCGCCCACCCGGATCTGGTCGGGCGGGCGGCGTTGGCGGGGACGCTGACGCGGGAGTCGACCGCCGAGCAGCGGGCGGCGGGCCTCGACCCCGATTCGCTCTCGCCCGCGGAAATCCAGGCCTTCGCGGAGTTGAACGGGCGGTACCAGGCGCGCTTCGGCTTCCCCTTCGTGATCTGCGCCCGCGTGCACAAAAAGGCGTCGATCCTCGCCGGCCTGCGCGCCCGCCTCGACAACGACGCCGAAACGGAGATCGCCACCGCGCTCTCCGAGATCGACCGGATCGCGTGGTATCGGTTGATGGCTTTAGGCTTTGAGCCGTGAGCTGTGAGGAGTAGGCGGTACGCAGCACGCGGTGGGCTGCATGCGAAGTGGTCTTTTGCATTATCAATCGACACGGTTGCCGACGACGACGCAGCGCCCCACCCCCGGCATTCCGAGCGGAGCCCGCCGGCGGAGTCGAGGAATCTCTTCGACCTAAGGGAGAACCGTCGTCGGTCTGCGCGATGACCCGGGACGTTGCGCGAACCAGTAAGGCCGCGATGCGCTGTTACGCAACGGCGGACAACCGCTAGACTGAGGATCGTGGCCGACGTCTATTCATCTCCCAAACACCTGGAGATTCCCGTCCCATCTGCCTACCGCCTACCGCCCACCCCTCACGGCTCACAGCCCAAGGCTCAACGCCCCTATGCGCTACGACATCAGCTACGGCAAGTTTCGGGTGCCGGTCTACCGCACGGCGGCGAGGGCCCTGAGCGGGGTCGCGCCGATTCCGGAGTCGGCCTTCACGGGGCGGACGAACGCGTTGCTCGCGCTCGAGGTCGACGTCGCGGTGCTCTGCGACAACTTCCTGCCGGCCTACCTCGTCGGCGACAACGCGAACGTGGTCGCGACCGACAGCATGAAGAACTTCATCATCCGCGAGGCGCTCGACTACGATGGCGCGACGATCGAGGGCTTCCTGCACGTCCTCGGCGCACGCTTCCTCCACGAATACGCGCAGATGCAGACGCTGCGCCTGACCGGGCGGGAGCTGCCCTTCACGGCGGTCACGATCCCGGACGAGGTCGCGGGCGCCTCCGGATTCGCCCCCAGCGGCGTGCTCTTCGAGCGCGGCAGGGACGACCATTTCGCCGCGACGCTGGCGATGGAGCGGGGAGGCGACGGACCGGTGGTCACGGCGCACGACTGCGCCCAGAGCGACATCCGGCTGATGAAGACGACCGGAAGCTCGTTCACGAGTTTCGTCCGCGACGGCTACACGACGCTGCCGGACCGCAAGGACCGTCCCCTCTTCATCTATCTGGACGTCGGCTGGCGCTACGGGGACGTGGAGGATCTGATCGATCCGGCGCGCGGCCGCTACGTGCCGAGCGAGCAGGTGCGCGACGTCGTCCGCGCGGTTTTCCACCAGTTCGTCAGCGAATCGATCCAGCATCTCGTGCACGAGATCGGGCTGCGTCTGCTCGACCGCTTCCCCCAGCTCGCGCAGGTCGGCTTCGCGGGCCAGAACCGCACGCGCGACCCGTTCCACGCCTCGCCGACCGACCCGGACGTGCGCGTCTACAGCGATCCGTTCTCCGCTTACGGCGAGATCACCTTGACCATGAATCGGCATTGAATTGAAGGGAGCGGCGATGTCCACGGTCGAATCGACGCGCGCGGAGATCGAGCGGTTGTCCATCGCGTGGATGGACGCGGTCCGCCGCCACGACCGCGAGGCGCTGGAGCGCTTTCTCGGGGCCGAGTTCATGCTCCAGGCGCCCGATCTGGGCCGCGTGCCCCGGCAGGCCTGGCTCGACGCGGCGATGGGCGCCTACCAGATCCGCGAGTTCGAGATCGGCGAGATCGACACCCAGGTCTACGGCGAGATCGCCGTGATGCGCGCGAAGTCGCGTCAGGTCGCGACGTGGGCCGGGGCCGACCGCAGCCGCGTCTTTTACCTGACGGACGTCTGGATCCTGCGCGACGGCGACTGGCGGGTCGTCAGCCGCCACTCCAGCTACGCGCCGGAGTAGCCGCCCGCCATGCCCGGCCGCCTGACCACCCACGTGCTCGACACCGCCCAAGGCAAACCCGCGGCGGACCTCGGCATCGAACTCCGCCGCATCTACGCCGACGGGAAGGCCGTGCCGCTCCTGCGCGTCGTCACCAACGCCGACGGGAGGATCGACGGCCCGCTGCTCTCGGGCGATGCCTTCTCCGCCGGGGAATATGAGCTGACCTTCGCCGTCGGCGCCTATTTCGCGGGGCAGCCGGTCGCGGCGACCGATCCGCCGTTCCTCGACCGAATCCCGATCCGTTTCCGGATCACCGACCCGGAGAACCACCTCCACGTTCCGCTGCTCGTCTCGCCGTGGGCGTACAGCACCTACCGCGGGAGCTGACGGCGGCATGGGGACGGAGACGACCGGAGGCGCGTCGGAGCAGAGGAGTCCAGCGATGATCCCGACGACATCGGATCTCGCCGCCCGCGTGATGGCGCGCTGCGACGACCTCGCCGGGCAGAGCGAGGAGAGCGGCCGCCTGACCCGGCGCTACGGCACCCCGGCGCTGCGTGCCGCCCAGGAGATGACCGCGGGGTGGATGCGGGAGGCGGGGCTGACCGTCCGCCGCGATGCGCCGGGCAACCTAATCGGACGCCGCCACGCGATCGCGCCGGGGGCGAAGACGCTGCTCCTCGGCAGCCATCTCGACTCGGTGCGCGACGCCGGCCGCTACAACGGCCCGATGGGCGTGCTCGTCGCGATCGCGGCCGTCGAGGCGCTCGCGGAGACTCGGCTGCCCGTCGCGATCGAGATCTACGCCTTCGCCGACGAGGAGGGCCTGCGCTTCCACACGAGCTATCTCGGCAGCCGCCCGCTCGTCGGCGCGCTCGATCCCGCCACCCTGGAGGTCCGCGACGAGGAGGGCGTCTCCGTCGCCGAGGCGATGCGCGCGTTCGGCGGCGACCCCGGCGCGATCGGAAGCGCCCGGCGCGACCCGGCGACGCTGCTCGGCTACATCGAGGCGCACATCGAGCAGGGCCCCGTGCTCGAACGCCTCGGGCTGCCGGTGGGCGTCGTCACCGACATCATCGGCCAGACCAAGGCCGTCGTGACCTACACCGGCACCGCCGGCCACGCGGGCACCACCCCGATGGCGATGCGCAAGGACGCGTTGGCCGCGGCCGCCGAGTTCACGCTGGCGGTGGAGTCGACCGGCAACGCGGCGCCCGGACTGGTCGCGACCGTCGGCCGCCTCACCGTCGAACCGGGCGCGACGAACGTCATCCCCGGCCGGGTGGCGCTGAGTCTGGACATCCGCCACGCCGACGACGCGACGTGGCGGAAAGCGTTTGCGGACTTGGTCTCGGAGGCCGAGCGGATCGCCGACCGCCGTGGCGACGAGGTCGAGCTCGCGACCGTCATGGAGACCCCCGGCGTCGCCTGCGACCCCGCCCTGACCGCGGCGCTAGAGCGGGCGATCTCCGCCGCCGGCCTGCCGCCGCACCGGTTGGTGAGCGGCGCGGGCCACGACGCGGTCCCCCTCTCCGGAGAGATGCCCGTCGCCATGCTCTTCGTCCGCTGCAAAGACGGCCTGAGCCACAACCCCGCCGAGTCGATCACCGCCGACAACTGCGGCGTGGCGATCGACGTGCTGCGCCGGACGATCCTGTCGTTGGCCGAATCGGCCTAAGCGTTTTATAGAGCATCGCTCGGCATCATCGCCGGTCGCGTGTCACCCACCCTCCGTCGTTCTGAGCGGTCTGCGCAACATCAATTGGAATCATTTCCTCCACCGCCGCGCGCCCCTCTCCCCGTCATTCCGGGCGGAGCCCGCAGGCGGAGTCGAGGAATCTCTTCGAGCGCAGCGAAAATCGTCGTGGGTCATGCCAATGACAAATGACGTTGCCCAGACCACTCAAGAGGTAACTGATGTAAATGTTCGGATCGACGACGACCCGCATCACCCGCGGTGTTCGTGCGACGCCGCTCCGTTTTCGGCCACGTAGAGGTCATGTGCGACCTCACGCGTGAATCGATGCGCCAATGCCTCGATCTCGTCGGCGCCAAGGTCGCTATTGCGGTCGGCGATCGAGGCTGCGAGCTTGTGCAGTTCCGCGATCGCGTCCCTTCGCCGTTCCCGTTCCCGAAGCGCCATGAGTTCCTCGTGCTCCTCGACCGCCATGATCACCGCGCGCGGTCTTCCACGGCTCTCGACGATGACCTCGGCGCGCTCGCTGGCTGCCCAGGAGACCAACGCGCTCCATCGACTCTTCGCCACGCTTGTCGACACCGTGCGGTTCATCGCCGCCCTTTCCTTCCATCCGAATCCGGTCGGTCCCCCGAGAGCCCCGACACCAGAGTCGGCTTCCGGCCGCGGATCCGATCACGCCTGTCGGCGGCGGCTATCCGGCCGGAGCGAAGAGAACGTCCAACGAGTTGTCGATCCGATCGGGGATGTCGATGTGGCCGGCGTGGCGTCGAAGAAAGGGCAGAAAATCGTCGGCGTTCACAAATTCCATGCCGAGCGGCGTTCCATCTTCATCGACGTCGATGAAAAGCGACTCCTCGATCTCCAAGGTTCGCGCAACCTCTCTCGTGCCGAAGCGAACGTAGAGCGCATTGACGTCGGGGTCCAGTTCGAACGTGATGGCCATGATCGCTGCCCTCTAGCCCCTGATGACGGTCACGACGACGACGTGTCTGCCGATGTCGGGACCCACTCGCTCCTCATAGACCACCCGCAGCCGATTTCCGGCGTCCGTGCGGCGCTCCGCGCAGCGGAGTCCGTTGGGCTGCATCTTGACGCTGGCAGGATAGTTGATCGTCCGCTCAATCTTGCCCTGTCAGAACTGCTCGAAGTGCGCCATCCTGCCATGTCTGACAAATCCACCGGATGAGACGTGTAAACGGAGCGTCGCGAATCACTCCACGTCCCGTTCCGCGCAACGATGGTGCGCCACAGCAATGGCGCCATGGAGGAGACCATGCCCTCGACCCGATTCGATCTCATCGTGCGCGGCGGCGCGGTCGTGACGGCGGCGGGGATTGGGCTGGCCGACATCGGGGTGGCGGGCGGGCGGATCGTCGCGCTGGAGCCGGAGCTTGCGGGAGCGGCAGCGGCGGAGATTGACGCCGCGGGGCTGCACGTCCTGCCGGGCGTGGTCGATGCGCACATGCACATCAACGAGCCCGGGCGAACGGAATGGGAGGGCTGGGTGACCGGCACGGCGGCGCTGGCGGCCGGGGGCGGCACGCTCTGCATCGACATGCCGCTCAACGCCCACCCGCCGACGCTCGACGCCCCCAGTTTCGACGCCAAGCTGGCGGCGACGGCGGGGTCGGTCACCGATTTCGCCTTCTGGGGCGGGTTGACGCCCGGCAACCTCGACCGTCTCGACGAGCTTGCCGCCCGCGGGGTCGTCGGGTTCAAGGCGTTCATGTCCCGCAGCGGCACCGACGACTTCCCGCACATCGACGACGGCTCGCTCCTCTTCGGAATGCAGGCGGCGAAGCGGCTCGGGCTGCCGGTCGCGGTCCACGCCGAGAACGACGCGATCACCTCCTTCCTGGCGGCGCGCGCGGTCGCGGAGGGTCGCCTGAGCGTCCGCGACTACCTCGCCTCCCGCCCGGCGATCGCCGAGACCGAGGCGATCTCCCGCGCGATCTTGCTGGCCGAGGAGGCCCGGTGCGCGCTGCACGTCGTCCACGTCAGCACCGGCCGCGGGGTGGCGCTGGTCGCGGCGGGGCGCGCCCGCGGCGTCGACGTGACCTGCGAGACGTGCCCGCACTACCTCGTCTTCGCGGAGGAGGACGTCGAGGCGCTCGGCGTGGTCGCGAAGTGCGCCCCGCCGATCCGGGACGCGGCGGAGCGCGCGGCGCTGTGGGCGGCGCTTGCAGACGGATCAATCCAGACCGTCGCCTCCGACCACTCGCCCGCGCCGATGACGATGAAGGCAGGCGCGGACTTCTTCCAGATCTGGGGCGGCATCTCGGGCTGCCAATCGACGCTCCCCGCGCTTCTGAACGACGGCCACCATCGCCGCGGGCTGCCGCTGCCCCGGATCGCGGCCGTCCTCGCCGACGCGCCCGCCCGACGCTTCCGCCTGGTAGGCAAGGGCCGGATCGCGGTCGGCTGCGACGCGGATCTGGCGCTGGTCGCGCTGCGCGCCGAGTTCACGCTCGCCGCCGCCGACCTGCTCTACCGCCATGCCCACAGTCCGTACGTCGGCCGCACGTTCATGGGGAGGGTGGCCCGCACGATCCGGCGGGGCGAGACGATCGCGCTCGACGGGAGGATCGTGGCGTCCACGAATGGAGCATTCGTTCACCCCGAGACCGCGACCGCGGTCTGATCCCGCCGCGCCCGCAGCCGGGGCGTCGGCTAAGCTTGGGGAAGCCCGCGAACCGGACGCGCAGGCGACGAATCGCCCGCGATCCTCGACTGATGCGCATCGACGAGCAAGGAACGGACCCGACCGATGTGGCGAACCTACCACCAGCCCGCCTCGCTCGATGAGGCGCTCGGCCTGCTTGCGGCCGCGGCGCCCTCGCCCGGCGGCGCGCGGATCGTCGCGGGCGGCACCGACGTGCTGGTCGAGCTCTCGCGCGGGATCCGGCCGACCGAGGCGTTGATCGACATCACGCGCATCCCCGGATTGGCCGGGATCACGCTCGACGGCGGCACGATCCGGCTTGGCGCGCTCGCCACCCACAACGACGTGGTCGCTTCGCCGCTCTGCGTCGGGCGGGCCCTGCCCCTGGCGCAGGCCTGCTGGGAGATCGGCGCGCCCCAGCTGCGCACGCGGGCCACGATCGCGGGCAACCTCGTCACCGCGTCCCCCGCGAACGACACGATCACGCCGCTGGTCGCGCTCGGCGCGGAGGTCGTGCTGCGGAGCGTGGGGGGAGAGCGAACGCTGCCGCTCGACGCGTTCTACCTCGGGGTCCGCAAGATCGCGATGCGGCCGGACGAGCTGCTGACCGAGATCCGGTTCCCCGCGCTGGATTCCGGGATGGGACAGCGCGGCCTCTTCCTGAAGCTCGGTCTGCGCCGGGCGCAGGCGATCTCCGTGATCGACCTGGCGATCGTGCTGACGATCGAGGACGGCCTCGTGACCGCGGCGCGAATCGCGCTCGGCAGCATCGCCCCCACGATCGTCCGCGCGTCGGCCGCCGAGAGCTGGCTGCTCGGCAAACGGCTGGAGCCGGCCGTCTGCGCCGCGGCGGGGCGGCTGGCGGTCGAAGCCGCGAGTCCGATCGGGGACGTGCGGAGCGGCGCCGCCTACCGGCTGGCGACGATCGCCAATCTGGTCGCGCACGGTCTGGAGCGGATCGGCCAGGGTCGGGAGCGCGAGGGCTGGCCGTCCAGGCCCGTGCTGCTTCAGACGGCCCCGGACGGAGACCGAGCACGGTCGTCGAACTATGGCGGGGCGTCCATCCAGACGGAGATCAACGATGTCCCCCGCGAACTCCCGGCGGGCGCGATGGCGAAGACGCTGCTCGACGCGCTGCGCGAGGAGGGCGGGCTGACCGGCGCGAAGGAAGGCTGCGCCGAGGGCGAGTGCGGCGCCTGCACGGTCTGGATCGACGGCCAGGCGGCGATGTCGTGCCTCGTCCCCGCGCCCCAGGCGCACGGCGCGCGGATCACCACGATCGAAGGGTTGGCGGCGACCGGCGGCTGCCATCCAGCCGCTCAATCCGAGGCGCCGCTGCACCCGCTTCAGCAGGCGTTCATCGACCATGCGGCGGTGCAATGCGGCTTCTGCATCCCCGGCATGCTGATGGCGGGCGCGAAGCTGCTCGACGAGATGCCCCGCCCATCGGTCGAGGAGATCCAGGTCGCGCTCAGCGGCAACCTCTGCCGCTGCACCGGCTACCGCAAGATCATCGACGCGGTCCAGGCCGCCGCCGCGGAGATGGCCCGATGAGCGTGACCGAGAGCCTGATCGGCGCGTCGCCGAAGCGGCCGGACGCGCTCGGCAAAGTCACCGGCGCGGCCGCCTACCCCGGCGACCTCGTCCGGCCCGGGATGCTTCACCTGAAGGTCGTCTTCGCGGGCCGGCCACACGCGCGGATCGCCGGCGTCGACGCCTCCGCCGCGCTCGCCCTGCCCGGCGTCGTCGCGGTTTTGACCGCCGCCGACGTCCCCTGCAACGCCTTCGGCCTGATCGAGCGCGACCAGCCCGTGCTCTGCCATGACAAGGTCCGCTTCGAGGGCGACAAGGTCGCGCTCGTGGTCGCGGAGAGCGCCGCGCTGGCGACCGCCGGCGTCGCGCTCGTCTCCGTCGATTATGTCGATCTCCCGGCCGAGACCGACCCCCGCCACGCCATGTCGCCCGGCGCCGCGCTCGTCCACGATCAGCTCGGCACGAACGTGCTGCTGCACCGGCCGATCCGCAAGGGCGACCCCGCCCGCGGGTTCGCCGAGGCGGACGTGATCCTGGACGGCGAGTTCAGCACCACCTGGCAGGAGCACGCCTTCCTGCAGCCCGAAGCCGGGATCGCGTTCCTCGACGGCGACAAGGTCGTGATCGAGACGGCCGGCCAGTGGCTCTTCGAGGACCGCCGGCAGATCGCGGCGATGCTGCAACTGCCCGAGGAGCGGGTGGTCGTCCGCTACGCGGCGATCGGCGGCGCCTTCGGCGGGCGCGAGGACCTCTCGATCCAGCACCTGCTGGCCCTCGCCGCCTGGCGGCTGCGCCGACCGGTCGCGATGGTCTGGAGCCGCGAGGAGTCGATGATCGCGCACCACAAGCGCCACCCGATGACCGTCCGCTGCCGCTGGGGCGCGACCCGCGCGGGCGCGATCACGGCCGTCGAGTCGGAGATCGTGGCCGACGGCGGCGCCTACGCCTCGACCAGCGCCGAGGTGGTCAAGGTCGCCGCCCTCTTCGCCACCGGCAGCTACGAGATCGCCAACATCGCGACCGACGCCTACGCGGTCTACACC